>CACZIP010000016.1 GCA_902781245.1 uncultured Coriobacteriaceae bacterium
GGCAAGGTCGTTGGCTACAACACCGACGGACGCGGGTTCATGGTCAACCTCGTCAAGCACGGTGCGAACGTCCCTGGAAGCCGGATGGTGTTGCTTGGCCCTGGTGGCGCGGGGAGCGCAATCCTTGTGCAAGCTGCGCTCGACGGTGTGGCGCACATCGACGTGTTCGCGCGTGCGGGCGGTGAAAGCCACCGCCACGCCCAAGAGCTGGCTGGTCGAGTGCGCGTGTGCACCTCATGCGTAATTGAATTGCACGACATTGCTGATGCCGCTGCCCTGAAAGCATGCATCCAGGATGCAGACATCCTCGTGAACGCCACACCGATCGGCATGGGCGACGGATGCGACGAGACGCCTGTTCCTCCTGACTTCATTAAGCCGGGCATGGTTGTGGCAGACGCTATTTACCATCCGCGAGAGACCCGGCTCATCATCGACGCGCAAGCGCACGGCTGCAATATGGTACCTGGTTTAGGTATGCTAATCGAACAGGCGGCGGCAAGCGAAGCCATCTGGTATGGCGTGCAAATGCCGATTGAGCAAATCGAGCGCGAGTTGTTTTAAAAAACAGTTGCCGCCGCAGGAATGCGACGGCAACCAAACGTCTATTTGCATGCCCAGGAATAAGCCTTGGATTTAACGGCATTCTATTCGCGCAGCTGGCTGACCAGGTTGTCGGTCTCGCGTGCGATACGCATCTCCTCGTCGGTCGTGACGACGCATATCTTGATGGGGCTGTCGTCGATCGAGATGATGCGGTTCATGCCGATTTGGCCGGTGACGTCGTTGCGTTCCTTGTCCAGGATCATTCCCATGTGCGCAAGGCCGGCGAAGATGCGCTCGCGCAGATCGGCCGAGTTCTCGCCGATGCCGGCCGTCATGACGACGGCGTCGGTGCGGGTCATGGCCGCATAGTAGCCGCCGATGGCCTTCTGCACGCGGTAGACGTACATGTCGATGGCGAGGTTGGCGTGCTCGTCGCCACGGGCGGCGGCGTCAAGCACGTCGCGCATGTCGGAGCTCGTGCCGGAAATGCCCAAGATGCCGCTTTCCTTGTTCAAGATCTCGTCCATCTCGTCGAACGTCTTGCCTTCGCGGCGCATGATGTAGGTGAGGATGGCCGGGTCGATATTACCCGAGCGCGTGCCCATCATCAGGCCCTCGAGCGGCGTGAAGCCCATGGTGGTGTCGATGGACTTGCCGTGGTTGACGGCCGTGATCGAACCGCCGTTGCCCAGGTGGCATGTGATGAGGCCCAGGTCGCGCAGCGGACGGCCGAGCCAGTTGGCAGCCTGTTGGGCAGCGTAGCGGTGTGACGTGCCGTGCGCGCCGTAACGGCGGATGTGGTAGTCCTCGTAGTAGCGCATCGGCAGCGGGTACATGTAGGCCTTCGGCGGCATGGTCGTGTGGAATGCGGTGTCGAAGACGGCCACTTGCGGCGTGTTGGGCATGAGCTTGCGCAGCATGTCGATGCAAGCGTCGGCAGCCGGGTTGTGTAGCGGTGCCAGTTCCTCGCACTTATCCAGGTTGGCGCGCGCTTCCTCGTCGATGAGCGCAGCCTTGGTGAAGTATTCGCCGCCGGCGACGATGCGGTTGCCGATGGCTTCGATTTGTCCGAGGCCGCTGATGGGCGACTCGGGGTCGTCGGTCATGATGTCGAGCAGCTTGCGCAGGCACTGGGCGACCGACAGGTCGGCCACGTTGTAGACCACCTTCTGGAAGTCAGGCGCGAAGGCGACGCTCATGCGCGCCTGGTCGGTCCCGACCTTCTCGGCGAGGCATTTCATGCGGGCGTCTTTGCCCTCGGTTTCGATGAGTTGCGACTTCAAGCTGGATGATCCTGCGTTTACGACGAGTACGAGCATGGCGGTCCTCCTAAGACAAACTATGACTCCATTGTAATCGAGCGGCTGCGCTTAATCACCCATGTAATGCAGTGAAGAACCCCCGGCGGCCGAGGGCTGCCGGGGGTTCGGGAAGGGAAGGTCTATCTCGAGTTTCTAGCCCTTTTTGCTGCAGGATTCGACGATACCGTCCATGAACTCGTCGATGATCTTGTTTGCCTTATCGGTCGACATTTGCCAGCCGCCGTGTCCGGCGCCGACGAACGAGTAGCGCTCGGAGGGGACGCCCATCTCGGTGCTGCGCTTGTAGATTTCCATCGTGGCAATCGGCGAGACGATGACGTCTTCGGTGCCATGGAACATGAGGTAAGGCGCGTCGTTCTTGTCCATGTAGGTAAACGGGCTGTACATTGCCGTCTTGTCGAGGTCGCTGAACACGGAGCCGCCGGGGTTTGTGCCGAAAGCCGTTCCGTTAACGAGCAGCGCCTCGGTGTTGGACGCGTCGTCGTGCACGTCGTAGTTGGGCAGCCCAGCGCCGATGATGGTCAAGTCGGATACGCCGAACAGGTCGAGCACGCCTTGTACCGCAGAGCTCTGGTCGAGGTTGTCGCCCACGTCGAACTGGACATCGTCGTTGAATTGCGTGGTGTTTCCAAGCACGCCGAGCATAACGCCCATGTATCCACCTGCAGAGCTACCGGTCGCGATGATGCAGTCCGGGTTCAGGTTGAAGTCCTTCGCGTGAGCGCGCAGCCACCGCACGCCGGCCTTCGCATCTTGGAGCGGAGCGGGCATTACGACATTGGGGATAACGCGGATTTCCGCGATTGCGACGATGTAGCCGCGTTCGGCATAGCGCAAGTAGGACATGGCATTGGGGTTCGACTTGTTGAATCCGCCGCATGCTGCGCAGTAGAGCACCGGTCGAGGCTCGTCGTCCTTGCCCTTCGACGGAATCAGCATGTTCATCATCAGGTTCGTGTACGTTCCCTTTGCGCCGGTTGCCTTGTAGGTGATGTTCTTAACCTGGTCGATATTCCACTTGTCGGGGTCGATCTCGATGGCCTCCGCGCCTTCGATCGCTTGGTCGAGGGTGGGCAGATCTTCGGCTGAATAGGCGGTAGTTCCCTTGGCGTAGTCGATCGTGGCTTCAGGCTGCACGATGTCCGCGGTTGCGTACGTGTCGAGGAACTTGATCGCCCGGTCCTTGATGGTGGATTGCAGGAACTCGTTTCCGCCGTGCCCCGCGCCGTCTATCACATAGCGCTCGGTGTGTACTCCGGCGTCTTCGAGCCGCTTCTGGAGCATCTTCGAAGCGACGGGGGATACGAGGGTGTCTTTCGTGCCGTGGAACATGATAAACGGGGGAGTCGTTTCGCCGATGTAGCTGAAGGGGCTTGCAGCAGATACCTTCGGTTCCATCGAGGGGTCGAAGACACCGACGCCTTTTCGAGCTGCCGCCGCTCCGTTGAGGAGAATGGCCTCGGTTGTTGCGGCGGAATGGTGGCTCTGTTGCAGGTCCTCGGACAGCCCTGCGCCGATGATGGTCAAATCGGATACGCCGTAGAAATCGATGACTGCGTTTACAGCTGAAGACTGGTCGAGGTTGTTACCCACGTCAAGCGGGATGTCGACCGCTTCGCCCTTGTTGTTTGTCCAGGGAACGCTTTCGACCCCGCCGGTGACGCCGATCATCGTCGCGTAGTATCCGCCCGAGGAATTGCCGCCGACGGCAACCTTGTTCGGGTTGAACCGGTACTGCTCCGCATTTGCCTTGAGGAAGCGAATGGCTGCCTTGATGTCCTGCAGGGGCGCCGGGAAATTCGAAACCGCGCTCGTGCGATGTTGCACGGATGCGACGACGTATCCTGCCCTGGCAAACGCGAGGCGCGTGTCGAGAGATCCGGCAGCGTCGGACCGGGTGAAGCCGCCGCCGTTGATCCAGACAACTAGCGGTGTTTCCTCGGCGTTGGCCGAAGACGGCGTGAGGAGCTCCACGACTAGGTCGACGGATTTGCCGTAATCGGTCGTGTGCAAGTAGGGTACGGTGTCCTGGCTGATAGTCAGCGCTGCGGATTTTTCGTCTTCGGTGCTCTCGATGCGGTTGTAATCGATCGATTCCTGAAGCGAAACGAGGCCCGGGGTATCCTGGCCGTAACATGCGTTGGCGATGTCTGCCGCGCCACTTCCCTTAGCTTTGCTGGCGGCACTGCCCGACGCGCTTGCGGCGGAGCCTGACGCGCTCGTAGAGCATCCCGTCATGCCGAACAGGGCTGCTGCGGCAATGGCGGATGAGCCGCCCAGTACGAATTGACGCCTGTTGATTCCCTTGCTCATAATCGTCCTTCCCATGTGAGCGATTGTCTTGTGCGCGCGGCTGCGCCCTCGTTCGGCTTCCGCCGGGTCGCTCTTCTCAACGGAGCCGACGAGAACGATATCGAGCAAAGTGCTGGTTTGTCTCCCCATAAAATATGGGTAATTGCCAATGGCCTGGTGAAAGCCGTGCCATGCTGGGCTCAGGCGACTAGCTGCTAGCTTTTTCTTCGTTGACGATCTGTATCAGCTCGTCTTTTCTGTGTATCCCCATTTTGCGGTAGATGCTCTTGCTGTGGCTTTGGACCGTGCTTGTCGCGACAACGAGCTCTTCGGCTACGCGACGAGTCGTATAGCCTTTGGCTATGTACGAAGCGGTTTCTCGCTCGCGTTCGGTAAGGCCGTATTGCGCGGCAATGCGTTCCATTGCGAGCTCGTGGATGGACTCCGCGTCGTTCTGCTCCGGCGTTTCGGTTTCCAGGCGTTCGGTTTTGGTCGGCTCTAGTTCGGTTAATGCTTTGAGGTAGGCATCGCGCTGCAGGATGACGAGGGCGAACAGCACGATGCCTATGCCGAACGAAAGGATGAGCCCGGCGATGGTTCCCGTTGGCGCAAAGTATTCGGAGGGCATGCTGGACCCCTGGTAGGAGAGCAAGGTCGGGACAATGGTCGTCGTGATTCCGGAGACGAGGCCGTAGAGGATCAGAAACACGCCCGCGCAATAAAGCGGAGACCGGTCTCCATCTAGGTTCCAGAGAGCTATGAGCGCCATCATGAATATGAGCAGCGCCGAGTAGAGCCCGGTTACGACTGCCGATAGAATCTGAACGGGAAGCATGGAGAAGGAGACGGCTGACACGACGAATCCGACGAGGCCGACGCCGCCAATCGTCAATGCTCCCTCGGCGATAGTGCTCGATTTTTTGGAAATCAGGTAAAACAATATTCCGAACGCCGCGGAGACCAGATACGTCAGCACCGTGCTCGAAGCTGGGTCGTAGCCGATTCCCCCGTGTGCCCAGCGGCTGCGAAGGAAGGCCCCGCAGAGTATTTCGACGAGGATGAGCGCAAGCGTGCAAATTCTGATTCGCTTGAACTCGCCGCTCTTGCTTGAAGCTTCACTCGCGAGGCTTGAATGCAAGCTGTTGCCATCGGGCCCGAAACTCAGGGTCATCAGAAGCACCGATAGAACCGGGTACGCAGACGATAAGGCGGCCTCGATTCCTCGCGGCAAGATGTCGAGGAGCCCAAGGATATGGCTCGCGACAAAGGCGGCGACCAGGACCGGTGCGATTTGGCTCCTATCAAGGTCGGCGAGTCGCCTAAACCATGAGAAGGTGAGGATGGCCACGCCGCCGCAAAGGCAGAGGACGCCCAACAGGTAGGGTGCGAGCAGGTTGACGCCAAGGGTGCCCAAAACGCAGATCAGCAAAACGCCAAAAGCGGTGATCGCAGCTCCCCACCATGCGGTGGATGCGATGCGCTTTTGGGAGAAGGGCTTGAAAATCTGGTCTTTCGAGAGGAGGAGCGCGCCGCCGATAAGAATCAACGCCGCGTCATACGACAGGCGCAAAACGGAAGGCTCTGGCAGGGAGCTGCTGACGAGGGCGCCAAAGAACGGTGGCCTGAGCATGGCGAGGAAAAAGCCGAGGCCGAGCGTCCCGACGACGATTTGCCTGCGCGAGTCGGCCAAAGCATGCCTCCAAAACAAAAAGGAACAACGCTTCGCGCAAAGTCGTCTTTTGCGCGGGAAACATATTAGTCGATTTCGTCGATGTGGCAAAATCGGCTTGCGGGTCTTTGGTGCCGCTGTGCCCGAGTCCGTCCGATCGGCAAGGCCCTCGCGTATAATTGCTATTGGCAAGAAGACGAGCGAGCAAGGTGCATCAAATGATAGACCTCAAGGAATTGTTGAACTCAGACAACCAACCCGAATCGTTCGAGGAATACCTCGACCGTTACGCCGGCCCGGTGGGCGACATCATCAACTCGTACATCCCCAAGGGCACGCATCCCGACATGGACCGCTATCTCTACGCGCCGCTGCTCAAGTTCAGCCGCAACGGGGGCAAGCGTCATCGTCCCCTCGTCTGCTTCGCGGCGTGCATGGCCGTGGGCGGCGACCCGACGCGGGCGGTCAGCTCCGCGGCGGCCATCGAGCATTTCCACACCGCAGCGCTCATCCACGACGACATAGCGGACGATGCAGAGCTTCGCCGTGGCGAGCAATGCCTTTACCTGACCGAGGGAATGGGCCTCGCCATCAACATGGGCGACTTGGGCTTGCAGCTCGTCAACGGCACGGTCGTCAAGGACCCGCTGCTCGAGGACTCCGTCAAGGTGCGCGTGCTCACCGAGCTCATCGACATGACGCGCCGCACCATCGAGGGCCAAGCGCTCGACATCGGCTGGGCGCGCGACGGACGTTACGACATCGCGCCGGAAGATTACCTGATCATGGCCACGTGCAAGACCGCGCACTATTCGGGCGCCGTGCCGCTGGCCATCGGCGCCATCGTCGGCGACGGTACCGAAACGCAGATCGAGGGGCTGCGCAACTACGGTCTCGACACAGGTCTCGCGTTCCAGATCCAAGACGACCTTCTCAACCTCATCGGCAAAACCGAGAGCACCAAGAAGGGTTTCCGTGACGACATCACCGAGGGCAAGCGCACGCTCGTCGTCGTGCATGCGCTGAGCCACCTCGACGGCGTGAAGCGGGATCGTCTCGTCGAGCTGCTTTCGTCCCACACCAAGGCCGGAGCCGACCTCGACGAGGCTGTCGAGATCATGGAAGAGGCTGGAAGCATCGACTACGCGCGCAACTACGCCGAGAACCTGACGAGCATCGCGAAGAACCGCCTCATCGACATGATCGCGCCGTCGCCTTCGCGCGATATGCTCATCTCGATGGCCGACTGGTTCGTGAGCAGGTTGGCATAAGGAAGAAACGCATATTTCAACCTGGTTGAATTATGCAAACAATCCAACTAACGTTCTGAATGGTTTACTCTGTGCATAATTCAACCAGGTTGAAATATGCACCGACAGGAGCAACGAATATGCAAACGATACGCCAAGGTGATTCAGGCGCCGCAGTCGAGGACGCGCAGCAGCGCCTCGTGATAGTGGGACTCATGCCCGAGGAGGCCGTCGACGGCGAGTTCGGCAGCAAGACCGCCGACGCCGTGCGCGCCTTCCGCAGTCAGGTAGGGCTTGAAGACGGTGACGAGATCGACGAGAAGACGTGGTCGATGCTCGTCGATGCGTCCTACCAGATGGGCGACCGCACTCTGTATCTGCGCATGCCCTACTTCCATGGTCATGACGTGCTCGAACTGCAGCGGGCGCTCGGCGCGCTCGGTTTCCCGAGCGGGCGCGAGGATGGCATCTTCGGCGCTTTCACCGAAGATGCGGTGCGCAAGTTCCAGAGCAACCTTGGTTTGCCTTCGGACGGCATCGTCGGTTCGTACACGTTCGCTTCCATTCACAACCTCCACCATTCGTGGGAAGGCAAGAAATCGATTCCCATGCAGCTGAACCTCGGGTTCGCGCGTGCTGCCGACGTGCTCGAAAGCAATGCTTTGTGTCTGTTCGGCACCGACGAGTTCACGCGTGGCGTGGCATCGCGCATGTCGAATCTGTCGCTGGCCACCAACCCGTCATCGAAGATCCTGAGTGCCGACTCGCTGCTCGTGAAGCCCGACGACTCCATGCTGCTCGTGCGCATCGCGTTGCCGGGCGAGGTGTCGCGCAACGACAACGATCCGCGCGTGTCGTTTGAGCCCGACGAGTCGCTCGCCTTGCGCATGGCGCCTGCTGTCGAGGCGGCGCGGCGTAACAGGCCTGCGCGCATCACAATCGAGCTTCCCGGCACCACGTGGCTCGATGCGGGCGAGGAGCGCTCGTCGCAGCATTTCGCAATCACGCTGCTCGACGCGCTGTGCGTGGCGCTTTCCGAGCAATCGCCTTTCGAATAGAAGCTGCGCATGGCGTTTCTGCTCGGATGCGAGAAAGTCGGGGTCGACTTCCCCTCGAAAACGGTGTTCGATGACATCTCGCTCGGCGTGAACGACGGCGAGCGCATCGGCATCGTCGGTCGCAACGGCGACGGCAAGTCGACGTTGCTGGCGCTGCTCGGCGGTTTGCTCGAACCCGATCGTGGGCGCGTTATCAGGACCAACAACATTTCCGTCGGTGTGCTTTCGCAGGTCGACGAGTTGTCCGATGACGACACGGTCGGTCGGGCCATCGTGGGCGACCTGCCCGAATACGAATGGGCGAGCAGCGCGCGCATTCGTGGCATCATCGCAGGTATCGTGGGAGACATCGACTGGCAGGCGTCTGTCGGGACGCTTTCGGGCGGCCAGCGGCGTCGCGTCGATCTGGCGCGGTTGCTCGTGGGCGAATGGGACATCCTCATGCTCGACGAGCCCACGAACCATCTGGACGTGCGCGCAATCAACTGGCTGGCGCAGCATTTGAAGACGCGCTGGCGCGAAGGGCAGGGTGCCCTGCTCGTCGTGACGCACGATCGCTGGTTCCTCGACGAGACCTGCTCGATCATGTGGGAAGTGCACGACAAGCGCATCGAGCCGTTCGAAGGCGGATTTTCGGCCTACATCATGCAGCGCGTCGAGCGTGATCGCGTGGCGCGTGTGACCGAGGAGCGTCGGCAGAACAAGTTGCGCCGCGAGCTCGCATGGCTCTCGCGTGGCGCGCAGGCACGGTCGACCAAACAGAAGTTCCGCATCAAGGCCGCTCAAGAGCTCATCGCCGACGTTCCTCCGCTGCGCAACGAGCTCGAGCTCAAGCGCATGGCCGTGAAGCGTTTGGGCAAGCAGGTCGTCGACGTGAAGAACGTGACGGTGCGCTACGGCGACCACACCGTGCTGGACGGCATCGAGTGGCTCATCGGGCCAGGTGACCGTATCGGAATTGTTGGCAGCAACGGCGCTGGCAAGACCACGCTGCTGAACGTGATCCAGCAGAAGCTGCGGCCGACGAGCGGATACGTGAAGGTCGGCAAGACCGTGAAGTTCGCCGTGCTCTCGCAGCACCTTGACGAGCTGACTGCGCATGGTGACGACCGTGTGCGCCAGGTCGTGGGCCGTTTCGGGCATGCCGTCATGCTCGACGGGCGCGACCAGACTCCCAAGCAGCTGCTCGAGCGGCTTGGCTTCACGAACGCCGATCTGAACGAGCCGGTGTGCGACTTGTCGGGCGGACAGAAGAGGCGCTTGGCGCTCATGCTCATTCTGCTGGAAGAGCCTAACGTGCTCATCCTCGACGAGCCGGGAAACGACCTGGATGTTGACATGCTCGCAGCGGTCGAAGACCTGCTTGACGGTTGGCCGGGCACGTTGCTGCTCGTCACGCACGACCGCTACCTCATGGAGCGCGTGACCGACGACCAGTACGCGATAATCGATGGTCATTTGCGCCACCTCCCCGGCGGAATTGACGAGTACTTGAGAATCGTGGACGATCTCGAGGAGGATGGCGTACCCGTTGTCACCAAGACGGATGCCGCCGTTTCGACGAAGCCCGCCAAGGACGGCTCGCTCTCGAACAGCGAGCTGCGCGCGCTGAAGAAGACGCTTCAATCGACCGATCGCAAGATGAACACGCTGCGCAACAAGATCGAGGATGCGCAGGAACGACTGCATTCCGCCGACCCGACCGATTTCGTCGCCCTTGGCGACATCCAAGCGGAGATCAACGAGTTGCAGTCGCAGCTCGACGATCTCGAGCTCGTATGGCTCGAGACCGCGGAAACTTTGGGTGAGTGAGTCGAAGGGACAGTCCCAATGACTCATTCTGAAATGAGTCATTGGGACTGTCCCTTCGACTCATGCCGATGCTGTACAATTCAGATGAAAGGATGCGGAAAGGATTCCCACATGCTCGTAACCACCAAAGGACGCTATGCGATGCGCATGATGGTGTTCATCGCGGGGTTCCCCGAGGGGGAGAAGGTCGCATTGCGGCATGTGTCGGAAGCCGAGAACATCTCGCTGAAATACCTCGAACAGCTTGCCCATTCGCTCGTTAGCGCTGGATTGCTGAAAAGCGTGCGCGGGCACGGCGGCGGTTACATCCTCGGCAAGCCTGTAGAGGAGATTACGGCAGGGGAAATCCTTCGCGCCGTCGAGGGGACGACCGCCCCGGTGGCGTGTTCTGCGCTCGAGGAAGGTGGCGAATGCCCACGTGAGAGGGTCTGTTCGACGATATCGTTCTGGGCTGGTCTCGACGAGGTCATCGAGCGCTATGTCGACAACGTCACCCTCGCAGAGCTGAGCGCCGACGACGACGGCCGCACGTTCGGTTTGGAATAGCCAGCAGAACAATCCGATTTGGCCATTTGGGCCTGCCCCATATAACCAGCATCTAGACGCAGCCCGAAAAATAACAGTATCGGCTCGATTGCCGCACCTGCGGTACAATGCAGGGGAACACAACGAGCTTTTCCTGCGAGGTATTTCATGTCAGCGCAATTCAACGTCTGCGCAGCCGATGCGCGCGTGGTCGCATTATTGCGGCAGCATTTCGACCTGCCCGAATTCATGGCGTCCATCATGGCGGCGCGTGGCATCACGTCGGTTGAGCAAGCGGAGCGTTTCCTCAACCCAAGCCTCGACCGTGATTGGCTCGAACCGTACGACATGCCGGGTATCGGCGAGGTGGTTGACCATCTCGAACAGGCCATTCGCGACCGTCGCCACATTGTCGTGTTCGGCGATTTCGATGTCGACGGCGTGTCCGCCACGACGGTGCTCACGCGCGGGTTGCGCGCCCTGGGCGGTTACGCGACGCCGTTCATCCCGCGCCGTTTCGACGAGGGCTATGCGCTGTCGCCGGCGGCTTGCGAGCGCGTGAAGAAGCTTGATCCCGAGATCATCGTGACGGTCGACTGCGGCATCGCTTGCAAAGACGAAGTGGCTGCCATCGTGGCGGAGGGCATCGAGGTCGTCATCACGGACCACCACGAAGTGGGGGAGCTGAAACCCGTCGGCGTTCCAATCGTCGATCCGAAAACCGACCTCGATTGTCCAAGCTCGATCCTCGCTGGCGTGGGCGTTGCGCTCAAGGTGGTCCAGGCTCTCGGCGGGCGCTTCGGGTTCCCGCACCTGTGGCGCAACTACACTGATCTGGCAACGCTTGGCACGGTTGCCGACCTGATGCCCATGCGCGACGAGAACCGCGCGCTCGTGGCTGATGGCCTGGCGCGCATCAACAACAATCCGCGCCCATGCATTGCGGCGCTCCTCGGCCAGACCGGCGCTGCGGGCAAGTCCGTGACCGCGACCGATCTGAGCTTCTCGCTGATTCCGCGGTTGAACGCGGCCGGGCGTCTGGGCGATGCCCAGATTGCGCTCGACTTGCTCATGACCGACGACTTCGACACGGCGTGCAAGCTTGCCGCCGAGCTCGAAGCCACCAACGACAAGCGCCGCGCCATCGAGGCCGAGCTTTCGGAGGTCGCACGCGATACGGCGCTTTCGGTCTACCACGGTCAACGCGCGCTCGTGGTGGCGGGCGAAGGTTGGCACGAAGGCGTGAAGGGCATCGTGGCAAGCCGCCTCGTGCACACGTACGGCGTGCCGTGCCTGCTGTTCACCATCGACGGCGACGAGGCGCGGGGCAGTGGCCGCACGGTCGGCCAGGTCAACTTGTTCAAGGCGGTGGAAAGCACCGAGGACCTGCTCACGCGTTTCGGTGGGCACGAGGCCGCCGTCGGCGTCACGCTTCCCGCGGCCAACCTCGATGAGTTCTCCGAACGGCTTTGCGCCTATATGGACGAGTTGCCCGAAGATGCCTTCCATCCGCTTATCGAGATCGACGCCTGCGTCTCGCTCGACGAGCTCACCATCGAAAACGTCGAGAAGCTGCAGGCGCTCGCCCCCTTCGGACAAGAGAACCGCACGCCCTGCCTGCTTGCGCGCGACGTCGTACTGTCGAACGCGCGCGCGGTGGGTGCCGACAAGAGCCATTTCTCGTGTCAGCTGGGCGACGGCGTTGCGAAGATCTCGGGCATCATGTTCCACTGCAACGACATCGAGATGCTCATGAAAACCGACAGCGTCGTGAACGCTGCGTTCGAAGTGCAGATCGACGAATGGCGTGGCCGCCGCTCGGTGAAGGCCATGCTCAAGTCGCTGGCTCCTGCCCAGCCGTGCGCAGCGCTCGAGGCCTGCCTTGACCCGGGGAACCTGCGCTTCTTCTCCGACCTCTATGCGACATCTGACGAGGAGCTCTGCGAGACGCAGGCCGAAAGCCCCCAAGACGTCGAGGCGTTCGAAGCGAGCCGCTCCGAAGCCCGCGCAGCATGGGAACGTCGCGCCGTAACGGAGCCGGCGAAGCTTGAAGCGGACATCGTGCGTGCGCTCATCGGCGACGGTCAGCTGCATCCCGAGCAGCGGGAAGTGCTCGATCATCTGCAACAAGGATGCTCCACCATGTGCGTCATGGCGACCGGCCGCGGCAAGTCGCTCATCTTCCACGTGCATGCCGCACGCTGCGCGTTGAGCGACGGTTCGGCGAGCCTGTTCGTCTATCCACTGCGTGCGCTCATCGCCGACCAGGCCTTCCATTTGAACAACGCTCTTGCCCGATTCGGGCTCACCTCGAGCGTGCTCACGGGCGAGTCATCGCCCGAGGAACGTCGCGCCATCTACGCTGCACTCGAGGACGGTTCGTGCGATATCGTGTTGACGACTCCCGAGTTCTTGACCCTGCACGTCGACGACCTGGCGAGATCGGGCCGCATCCGTTTCGTCGTCATCGACGAGGCCCATCACATCGGCATGGCGAAGGCGGGCGACCGTCCAGCCTATACCGAGCTCGACACCGCTCTCGAACGGCTCGGCAATCCGACCGTGCTCGCGCTGACCGCGACGGCAAGCGGCATCGTCGCTCGCGACATCGCCACACAGTTGCCCATCGAGACCTGCGTGTTCGACCAGACCGATCGTCCGAACCTCTACATCGACGACCGTCGCGGTTCGAAAGCACGCGAAGATTACCTCGCCAACCTGGTAGCTGGCGGCGAAAAGACGGTCGTGTACGTCAACTCGCGTTCCAGCTCGGTTGCGCTCGCGCGAACGCTGCGCAGCAAGGTGCCGCAGCTGGCGCTCATGATCGGCTTCTACAATGCGGGCCTATCGCGCGGGGAGCGAACGCGCATCGAGGAGATGTTCCGAGACGGGCATCTGACAACGCTCATCGCCACGTCGGCGTTTGGCGAAGGCGTCAACATTCCCGACATTCGCCATGTGGTGCTCTACCATCTGCCCTACAACGAGATCGAATTCAATCAGATGAGCGGCCGCGCTGGACGCGACGGCGCTCCGGCGGGCGTTCACCTGCTTTACACCCGCAAAGACTCCGAGGTCAACGAGTCGATGCTCGAGGAGACGACTCCCGATCGTGACCAAATGGCCCAGGTGTACCGTGCGTTGCGTGATGCGCAGCGCGAGGTGGGAACCGGGTTCTTCAAGGCGAGCAATGCGGACGTGGCCACGCGTGCGTCGAAGAGCGGACACGAGGTCTCGCAGGATTCGGTGAAGTGCGCCATCGAGGTTTTCCGCGAGCTCGGCCTCATCGAGACGCATTCCGCCTACACTTCGGGCGAGGTCGTGCGCTCGGTGCACGTGGTCTCGGATGCTTGCAAGGTCGAACTGTCCGACTCCGTGCGCTACCGCGAGGGCCTCGCAGAGCGCGCCGTCTTCCAAGACTTCAAGGCGGCTGCCCTGAACGAGCCGGCTGCATCTCTCGAGCAACACGTCCAGCGTCCCATCCTGCCCGGCTGCGCTGTGTAGCTTGATGGCACACAGTTCCCAGGGAGCACTGTGCCAAATCGTGGCACAAAGCTCCCAGGGAATGCTGTGCCACAAGAGCGCCGTTATGGCACAAAGCTCCCAGGGAACAGTGTGCCACCCTGTGCCAGCTGAGTGTGAGTAACTTTAACTGGGGTGAGGGACCTCCCCAGACATGTGAACAGGAAAGGACCTTTCGGTATTCTTCGATTGGCTTAGTCTTCGAAGAGAAAGATTATTTCTACATGGCGCTCAGGGCGACCGAAGACTTCGACTCGTTCCTCAGGGCCGTCCGCGAAGGGATGCGCGAAGCCGCCGTCGCCGCCGTCGCGGAATGCGTCGAGCGGTTCGACCGCGAGGTCGCAGCCCAAATCCCGAGGTCGTGGGAGCTCAAGGACAGGCCCTCGAGGACGGTGGTCACGATGTTCGGCAAGGTGACGTACGCGAGGTCGCGCTACCGCGACGAGCACGGCCGCAGCCGCTACCCGGCAGACGAGATACTGGGCATCCCCAAGCGAAAGCGCCTCACGACCGACGTGTTCCTGTGGTTGGTGGCGCGCGCCGCCCGCGTGTCGTTCCGGCGCACCGCGCGCGGATTCTCCGAGGTCAGCGGATGCAGGGTCTCGGCGATGTGCGCCTGGCGAGCGGTGCAGCAGGAGGGCCCGCTCATCGCCGCCGACCTGGAGTCGGCGCCCTCGCGCGGCATCAGCCAGGCGGACGTGTTCGCCGAGTGCGACGGCATATTCATCGCGCTGCAGGCGCCCGAGAGGCGCAAGGAGGCGATCGACCGGTTCCTGGCCGACCAGGCGCGAGAGAAGTCGTCGGTCGAGCTCAAGGCGGGGTGCGTCTACGCCGGCAAGAAGAAGGAGGGCAAGCGGGGCGTGCGCGGCAACGTCGCGCTGTTCGCCACGGTGGGAACGGCCGAGGAGATGCGCGAGGGCATGCGCGCCACCATCGCCGCCGAATACGACGTCGCCGACATAGAGCGGATCCACTACGCCTCCGACGGCGGTGGCTGGTGCGTGAACAGCGGCCTCGACGACGTCGGCGGCGCCATCGAGCAGGGGCTCGACCTGTACCACGTCATGAAACGCGTCCACAAGGCGTTCCCGGAGGGCGCCGGCCGCGAGCACCTCGTCTCGCTCGCCCTCAGGTGCAGGCCGGAAGCGTTCGTGAAGGCCATCGACCGGATGACCCCCCAGGTCAAGGACGCGAGACGTAGGGAGAAGATGCGCGAGTGCCGCGACTACGTGGCCAATCACGCCGACCTGCTCCGCGGCGGCGGGTCGCTCGGGACGATGGAGGCGACCAACGCGTACGTCTGGGCGAAGAGGATGAAGTCGTTCGGGTGCTCGTGGTCGAGGCGCGGTGCCGCCAACATGGCGCTCGTGCTCTGCCGCGTCTGCGCGAACCGCCCGCTCGTGGCGCCGCCCAAGGGCGTTCTGTTCACGGCGGCCGAGAAGGCGAAGGAGGCCGCGTCGGTCGCCGAGCGCGGTGCCGAGGCCGCCGCCCAGCTCACCGTCGGGAAGGGCTGGGAGCCGCCGCAGCTCCCCAAGCTGCTCACCAAGAACGTTGCGATCCCGCTGTCCTATCGCTGCTGACGACCGCCGCGCGTCAGCGCGGCATCCATGTGGCCGCGCGACGTGGCGGACGCAGGTCGGCGCAACTTGCACGCGCGCGCATAATCAAAAGGCACGCGCGCGGAAGCCTCCCGATCAAGGGAGTCGGCCTTCGCGCGCCAAAATGACAGCCCGGCTCCGCCGGGCGAGCCCCTTGGCGGCACTTGGCCCGAGATGCCCGCTCTCTCTGCTATGATTCTACTCAGAAGAACTCCGATTGGGCCGATTTAATCGCTAAAGGGTATCGGCTCTACCCCAGTTAAAGTTACTCACAC
>CACZIP010000017.1 GCA_902781245.1 uncultured Coriobacteriaceae bacterium
GAAGAAGCTCGACGATGCCGAGCTCGCCCATTTGACGGTCGAGTTCAGGGAGCGCCTCGAGCGCGGTGAAAGCCTCGATTCGATTCTGCCCGAAGCATTCGCGGCAATCCGCGAAGCATCGGTGCGCACGCTCGGCATGCGCCATTTCGACGTGCAGCTCATCGGCGGCATGGCGCTCAACGATGGCCACATCGCCGAGATGAAAACGGGCGAAGGCAAAACGCTGGTCTCCACACTGGCCGGCTACCTCAATGCCCTACCCGGCCACAACGTCCACATCGTCACGGTGAACGACTACCTGGCAAAGCGCGACAGCGAGTGGATGGGCCGCATCTACAAGTTCATGGGAATGAACGTCGGCCTCATCCAGAACGGCATGCGCGGCGAGCGAAAGCGCACGGCATACCTGGCCGATGTCACCTATGGCACGAACTCCGAATTCGGCTTCGACTATCTGCGCGACAACATGGTCACGCGCGCTGAAGCACGTGTCCAGCGCGGGCATCATTTCGCCATCGTCGACGAGGTCGACTCGATTCTCATCGACGAGGCGCGCACCCCGTTGATCATTTCGGGTGCAGGCTCGGCAGCGGCGAGCACGTACAACGACTTCGCACGCGCCGTCCGTGGTCTCGAGCGAGATGTCGATTACCAGATGGACGAAGCCAAACGCACGATCAACGCGACCGAGGTCGGCCTCGAACGCATCGAGGCAGCGCTCGGCATCGATGACATCTACGCAGACACCGCAGGCACGCTCGCCAATCACTTGCAGCAAGCGCTGAAGGCCGAATACCTGTTCCATCGCGACGTCGACTACGTGGTCACCAAAGACCGCGAGGTCAAGATCGTCGACGAGTTCACGGGCCGCATCATGGAAGGCCGCCGCTGGTCCGAAGGCCTCCACCAGGCCGTCGAGGCAAAAGAGAAGGTGCCGGTCAAAGAAGAGAACCAGACGCTGGCCACCATCACGCTGCAGAACTACTTCCGCTTGTACGACAAGCTGTCCGGCATGACTGGTACGGCCATGACCGAGGACTCCGAGTTCCGTCAGATCTACAAGCTCGAAGTCACCGCGATTCCACCGAACAAGCCCGTAATCCGCATCGACCAGAACGACCAGGTCTACCGCACGATCGATGCAAAGTTCAACGCCGTTGCCGACGAGATTTCCGCCCGCAACGCAATCGGCCAGCCGTGTCTGGTCGGTACCGTCTCGATTGAGAGTTCCGAGCGTCTGAGCCGCTTGCTCGACAAGCGTGGCATCAAGCATGAAACCTTGAACGCGAAGAACCACGAACGCGAAGCCCACATCGTCGCACAGGCCGGTCGTCTCGGCGCCGTCACCATCGCGACGAACATGGCCGGTCGTGGTACCGACATCCTGCTCGGCGGCAATGCCGAGGTGTTGGCTGAGGACATTCTGCGTTCACGTGGATACGACCCAGCCATCGACGTCGCGAAGAAGGAAGAATTGCGCGTCGCGGCCGAGCAAGCACTCGATTCGGAAGACCCGCGCATCCGCGCCAAAGCGAAGAAAGTGCTCGACGACCTGGCCGAAATGGTGGCCGTCACGCCAGAGGCGCTCGAAAAGGCAACGAAGGAAGCTGACGAAATCACTGACGCCGAAGCCGATCAGGTACGCAAGGCAGGCGGTCTCCTCGTCATCGGCACCGAGCGCCACGAATCGCGTCGTATCGACAATCAGCTTCGCGGTCGTTCCGGCCGTCAGGGCGACCCAGGCGAGACCCAGTTCTACCTCTCGCTGGAAGACGACCTCATGCGCCGATTCGGCGGCGATCGCATGGACAGCATCTCCAACATGATGGAGCGTACGCAACTGCCCGATAACCAGCCAATCCAAGCAGGTATGGTTTCGAAAGCCATCGAGAACGCGCAGCATTCAGTCGAGGCCATGCACTTCGCAGCCCGTAAGAACGTCCTCGAATACGACGACGTTCTGAACCTGCAACGTTCGGCCATCTACGAGGAGCGCAACGCTATCCTCGACGGCAAGGACATGACCGATCGCATTCCCGAAATCATCGCAGACTGCGCTCGCGCAGCTGTTGCGGACAACTGCCCCGACAAGACGACAAGCGACGAGTGGGACATCGCATCACTCGAAGCATGGGTCACTTCGATGACCGGTCTCGAGACCTTCCGTGTCGAAGATATCGACCACGATGACGAACCTTCGGTTGTCGAGGATGCGATTGCTGATTTCTTCACCGAAGCGTACGAGGCAAAGGTCGCCATGCTCGGCGAAGACGCCATGAGCAAGCTCGAAGCACAAATCATGCTTCGCATCATGGACACGCGTTGGATGGCCCATCTGCAGGATATGGATTACCTGCGTGCTGGCATCGGGCTGCGCGCTTACGGCCAACGCGACCCCTTGACTGAGTACCGCGAGGAAGCCTACCAGGCGTTCTCGAACATGACCGAGAACATGTACGCCGACTACCTACGCACGCTCTTGCGTCTGCAAGTCGCCATCAAACAGCCCGAGCAGGAACAGCCGGAGCAAGAGGACGACCCGCTGGCCGGCCGCAAGGTGAGCTACTCGAACCCCGAGCAGGTGCTCGATGGCCCCGGCACCGCCGACGACATGTCACCCGCCCGCACAGCAGCCGTTGCAACCCAGGCTGCGGGCGCGCCTCCGAAAGCTGCAGCAACCGGAAAAGCGAAGACCTACGTCAAGGACAAGGACGATCCATTCGAGATGGCCAAGCCGAACGATCCGTGCCCCTGCGGCAGCGGCAAGAAGTTCAAGAAGTGCCACGGGATGTACCGTTAAAGATTTCCGTGATAAAACGTGAAGCGGGCGGCGAGTACTTTTCTCGCCGCCCGCTTGTTTACGTTGCAAGATATGCGTTACTCTTCTTCGGCTTCCTGACGGTTCTCCTCGAGTTCCGCAGCACGCTCGCCGAGCAGCTCGGCAATGCGGTCAGAGTATACGGCATCGGTGATGCCAGCCTCCGCGACAAGATCCATCACCGGAGCATCGTTCCATAAAGCCTCAAGGCGATAGAACTCGCGCGTTTCGGGCTGGAACACATGCACCACGATGCTGCCGTAGTCGAGAAGCTCCCACGAACCGTCGCGCGTCTCCTCACGATGAAGCGGCTTTATCTTGGCCTGCAGACGCTCGGCCTCCTCGACCGCATCGATGATGGCGTGCACCTGACGATTATTCGTCGCCGTCACGATGACGAAGTAATCGGTAACACCAATGAGCTCGCCGACGTTTTGCACGACGATGTCGGTCGCCTTCTTCTCATCTGCCGCACGTGCAGCGATGATTGCATAATCCTTCGAAGTCAGTTCTTCAGTCATTGTTTTTCATTCCTCCTGGCGTATCGCTTCAACTGCGAGACGTTTGCATTCCAAATGCGTATCGTATCAGGATGTAGGGGTTTCCTGCGCTCCAATAACAGGAAGACCCAATATTCATACGTATGGAAATACAGCTCTTCGAGGCTTACCTCGCCGACGAGCGAGCGAAGTTCGTCGATGCGACCGAACACGCGACCAGGCTCGATGGCATCAGCAACGTAGAGCACCATATCGAGTGGCGTCATGTCATCGGCAGCTGTCGTATGGCGATCAATCGCCTGCAACACGTCGGCGGGAATCGCAGGATATTCGCGTCCGAGCGCCTTCGCTGCAGTAATACCATGCAGCACGTTGGGCATCACTTCGAGAATGTAGGGGTCGATTTCGTCTTCCATCCCCAGGTCAATGGCCCGTTGACGCGCTTCCTCATCATTCATGCCCTTGTCCCAGTCATGCAGCAAGCCGGCAAGGCGTGCCTTCTTCGGGTCGACACCATATTGCTCGGCGAGCTGCTCGCAGGTGTCCGCGACGCCCATGATGTGCTTGAAACGTTTCGAGCTCACGCGTGTTTTCAGCTCGGCTTTGCGTGCCTTGTAAAACTCTTTCGAGAGTGGATCGATTTCGAACGACTGGTCGCAAGATAAAGCGATGGCTTCATCACCAGCGTAGAGACCATGATCCCGAATGTATTCGCGGACCCTTTCGGGGATGAGGTAGCGGCAGGTGTCGCCCTTTACGAGACGATCGCGCAGCATGGTTGACGAAACGGCCAGAATGCTCGTGTGCACGATGTGATACTCGAAGGGACCGGCAGCTTCAATGATCGGGCACAGCTCATCCTCCTGAAGAGAGCCCGGCCTGCCAGCTGCCACAACCAAATGAGTCAACTGCGCAAGCTCTTTGGAACCGCGCCATTTTCCCACCGTCGCTGCAGAATCAGACCCAACCATGAAATAGAACGTCACGTTGTCGGGATAGTGCTCGCGCATTTCGCGCAGCGTGTCGACCGTGAACGTATCGCCCTCGCGATTGGCTTCGATTGTGCTCACGTCAAAATGTGGATTGTCGGAAACAGCCTGACGAACCATTTCGACGCGATCGCGCGCATCCGTGACGTGCTGGTCCCTTTTGAACACGGGAGCCCCCGTGGGGATGAACACCACGGCGTCGAGGTCGAGCGCCTGACGCATTTCCTCGGCAATTGTCAGATGTCCGATATGTATGGGATCGAACGTACCGCCCATGATGCCGAGACGCGCAGATGCGCCATCGGCTCCCAGCTCATCGAATCGCCTGCTGATCTTAACCATGTACTCCGTCCGCTCCGAACTAACCGAAAAAGACTACCCTTCTCGGTTGGCTTATTCGAATATTATCAAGTCGTCCCTGTGCACCAGGGGCTTGTCTGCCATTTCCGCAAGAAGACGGTTGCGGACGAGCTCTTCATGGGTGCGGCCCATTGCTAGCTCGACTTCGTCGCGACCAGCCGACACACGGCCGCGCGCGAACAGGTAGCCTGCCGTATCCTGAATGTCGACGATGTCCCCTTCGATGAAATCGCCCTCGACACCTGCGACGCCTACCACGAGCAAGGAGCTTCCCCGCCTCTCGAGTGCGCGCTTGGCGCCTTCGTCGACTGTGATGACACCGCGAGCCGAATCGCCCAAGGCTATCCAAAGCTTGCGCGGGGTGATCTCATGCGCCTTGTGGGTTGCGGGGAACAATGTGCCGACCTCTTTGCCTGATGCAGCATCGACGACAGCGTTCTCAAGTCGGCCACTGCAGATGACGAGCGGAATGCCCGCAGCTGCAAGAACACGGGCGGCCTTGATCTTCGTGATCATGCCTCCTGAGCCCTTTGACGTGCCAGCGCCTCCCGCCACGTGCACGACGGATTGATCGATGATGTCGACGCGCTTGATGAGCTGCGCGTTCGCATCTTCCGATGGGTTGCCGTCGTACAAGCCATCAACGTCGGAAAGGATGATGTTTAAATCGGCGCCGATCAGGCACGCAACCAAAGCGCCGAGGGTGTCGTTGTCGCCGAATCGAATCTGCTCGACCGATACCGTGTCGTTCTCGTTGACGATGGGCACGACGCCCAAATCGAGCAACCGCTCGAGTGTATCGCGTGCATGCAGGTATGCGGTGCGATCTGCCGTGTCACGCCGTGTGAGCAATACGAGCGAGGTGACCATACCGCACGTCCCGAACGCATCGCCATACGCGGAGACGAACAAGCCCTGCCCAACCGAGGCGGCCGCCTGCAAAGTCGGCATATCGTCAGGTCGATCGCCTTTCATGCCCAAGCGCTCGAGACCGCATGCGATGGCACCAGACGACACGATGACAACCTGCCATCCAGCTTCGCGAACCGTACGCACCTGCTCTGCAAGCGTGCTCAGGTACTCATGGTCGATGCGACCTGTCTCCGTCGTGAGCGTCGACGAACCGATTTTCACTACCAAGCGTTTTTGACTGCCCAACGTCTGAACCTTTCCTAAAATCCAGCAAAACCATTGCCAGACTATTCATTCAACTCGGCAAATATGTCCTCTGCCATGCGTGCCGACTCGTAGTCGAAGGCGTAGCCCATGATATGGATCTCGTCACCATCGCACGCGCCCGCCTCGTCGAGGGCCCGGTCAACACCAATGCGCTTCAGACGATGCTGGAGATACGCGATGGCCTCCTCGTTCTCGAAGTCGGTCTGAACGACCATTCGCTCGACACGAGGACCGACAACGCGAAACACATGACGCGAAAGACGCACGATTTCGAATGCAGCATCGCGCGTTTGACGACGATGTTCCCACACGTAATCGAACTCCTCCTCAGCAGCCTGTTCGGCACGCGCTGCCTCGCGCAATTCGTGAACTTTGATGGCGATTGCCGCTTTCAAGCCTTCGACACCTTCGCCCGTCAAAGCGCTGATGCGGTAGAGCTTCTGGTCCATGGGACTATCGGCAAACTCATCACCACCAGCTGCAGCGATGGAATCTTCGCGCACCTTGGCAGCCAGCTTCTCGCATACCTCTTCGGTACCAGGCACGTCGATCTTGTTTGCCACGACGATGCGCGGACGACTTGCCAACTCGTCGGCATACAAAGCGAGCTCGCGGTTGATGATGTCGTAATCGTTGAGAGGGTCACGCCCCTCCCAATCGCCCGTTAAATCGACAATGTGAACGATGAGGGCAGTGCGCTCGATATGGCGCAGGAACTCATGCCCGAGGCCGCGCCCCTCATGAGCACCTTCGATGAGGCCCGGCACATCCGCTGCGACGAAGCTGTAATCACCTGAGACGGCCACACCCAAGTTGGGCACGAGCGTCGTGAACGGATAGTTGCCGATCTTCGGCCGCGCTGCCGAAATCTTCGCGATGAACGATGACTTGCCCGCCGAAGGCATGCCCACAAGAGCAGCATCGGCCATGAGCTTCATCTCAAGCTGAATCCAGCCCTCTTGAGCCGGCTCACCCAACTCGGCGAACGCGGGAGCGCGGCGCGTCGGTGTCACGAAATGCGTGTTTCCACGACCACCCATACCGCCCGGCATGACGATTACTTTCTGGCCATCACGCACCAGGTCGGCAATGGTCTCGCCCGTTTCCTTGGTTTCTTCGTCGTACTCGCGCACGACCGTGCCAACTGGCACCTTGAGCACCAGGTCCTCACCACGGGCACCATGCATCTTCGAGCCTTTGCCGTGCGTGCCGCGCTGCGCTTTGAAATGATGCTTGAAACGATAATCGATCAGCGACGACAAACTGGCATCAGCTTGGACGACGACGTCTCCGCCGTGCCCGCCGTCACCGCCGTCAGGCCCGCCCTTGGGCACGTGGGCTTCTCGACGAAACGACATGCAACCGGCGCCGCCGTCGCCACCCTTCACGAATATGTTTACTTTGTCTACGAACATGTTGACCCAATTCTAAATGAAACGTGCCCCTCGTAACCGAAGGGCACGCCACGTAACAGATTTTCAGCAGCCGTCTACGCTTCGGCTTCTTCAGCCTCGAGCGGACGAACGTGGATGCGACGCTTCACGCCACGGGTGAAGACCAGATGGCCGTCACACTTCGCGAACAGCGTGTCGTCCTTGCCGCGACCGACGTTCTCGCCGGGATGGAACTTCGTGCCGCGCTGGCGCACGATGATGTTGCCAGCCTTTACATACTCACCAGCAAACTTCTTGACGCCAAGTCGCTGTGCGTGGGAGTCACGACCGTTACGGGATGAACCAAGACCCTTCTTATGTGCCATGTCTTATCTCCCCTTCCTTTATTCCTCGGAAGCGGCTTCCTCGGCCTTGGCGGCCTTGGCGGGAGCCTCGTACTTGTCGGCACCGACAGCGGTGATGCGCACCTTGGTGAGCTGCTGACGATGGCCCTTGAGCTTCTTGTAGCCCTTGCGCTTCTTGAACTTGAAGACCATCTGCTTCTTGCCCTTGTACTGATCGAGCACTTCGGCGGTAACCTTCGTGGCAGCAGCCTTCTCGGGGTTGGCCTCGATTGCGTCGCCATCGACAACGCAGATCACGGGGAGCTCGACCGTTTCGCCGACCTCGACGGCGAGCTTCTCGATGCTGATCACATCGCCCGCAGAAACCTTGTACTGCTTGCCACCCGTTTTCACAATTGCATACATGAACAATTCTCCTTGCTTTTCAGCGTTCATTTCCTACACGACGACACGTAAGGGTGTGGACGCGCCATCTGTGCTTTGCGCATTTAAGCGCAAGAAAGTATGTTATCGGGGAACTATCCGCAAGTCAACCGCCAAATGTGGATGTTCCGTGGGTGTCGTTGGCACCTTAATGCGCCTCGGCCCAGGTGTCGCCCCAGGAGACGTCTGCGATTAGGGGCACGCTCAACTTGGCAACGTTTTCCATTGCGTCTTTCACCATCGCGCTCAAGCGTTCGATCTCGTGCTCGGGAACCGAGAAATCGAGTTCGTCATGAACCTGAATGAGCAAGCGGGCTTCAAACTCTTCCTCGACAAGACGCCTTGCGACCTCGTTCATGGCCATTTTGATGATGTCCGCCGCGCTTCCCTGCATGGGGTGGTTCATAGCCGTGCGCTCGCCAAACCCACGCTGTACGGCATTGCGGGCAGCAAGCTCGGGGATATGGCGACGTCGACCGAACATGGTCTCGGCGTAGCCCTTCTCTTTCGCGACGGCGACCGTCTGATCGAGATAGGCGCGCACGCCCGGATATGCCTCGAAGTAGCGGTCAATCATCTCTTTCGCTTCGTACATGGGAATCTCGAGACTCTGCGCCAGGCCGAACGCCTGCTGGCCATATACGATTCCGAAGTTCACGGCTTTTGCTCGGCTGCGCATCTGGGGCGTCACCTCATCGACGGGCACGCCAAACACGCGCGCTGCCGTTGTTGCGTGGAAATCGGCACCCGAATTGAATGCCGCCACGAGATGCTCGTCATTCGACAGATGAGCCAGCAAACGCAACTCGATCTGCGAATAGTCGGCCGACAAGAACTTGTCCCCTGGGTTCAGCGCTCCGAAACAGGCACGGATCTTGCGCCCGAAATCGGTGCGCACGGGAATGTTCTGCAAGTTGGGATCGGACGACGACAGACGCCCCGTCGACGTCACGGTCTCGTTGAACGACGTATGCACGCGCCCGTCTCCGTAACGGCGCGCGATGTTCGGAAGCGCATCGATGTAGGTCGACTTGATTTTCGCGAACTCGCGGTAATGGATTACAGTGGCGGGCAGTTCGTGGATCTCGGACAACTTCTTGAGAACCTGCGCATCGGTCGAGTAACCGCTCTTCGTCTTCTTCCCATGCGGAAGCTCGAGCACTTCGAACAGGATATGCCCAAGTTGCTTGGGCGAATCGACGTTGAACTCCTCGCCCGCAAGTTCGTAGATCTTTGCCTTCAGCTCGTCGATCTCAACTTGGGTGCTTGCCCCAAGATCGGCAAGCGCCTTCGCGTCGATGGGCGCACCGTTGCGCTCCATCATTGCAAGCACGCCGACAAGCGGCAAATCGATGTCGCGATACACGCTCGCCGTCCCATCGGCCTCGAGCTTGCCCTCAAGCACCGGCACCAGAGCGGCAACGATTTGCGATTCGATGCTGGCAGCCTCCTTGTCGTCATGCGCCTCGGGGACAGCCATGTCAAGATGCGCTTCAACCAACGCCTCAAGTGGATACTTCCCTGCAGACGAATTCAGCACATACGCAGCGAGTGCTACATCGAACGCGTCGCAACCGAGCACGTCAGCGTCAGAAAGAAGCGCACTCTCCGACGAATCAACTGGATACACTTCGTGCAAGGCAGCTTTCGCATCGAGAGCGGCGAACGAGCTCTCTTTGACGATGCGCGCAAACACCGAGAGCGCCTCATCGCTTTCGGCAAGAGCAACGCCTTGAGTAGTCGTGACGGCAAGGGTGATTTCAGGAGCGAACAGCGATTCCTGAGTTGGCTTCGAGAACGCCACGCTCATGCGCTCGCCTTCGGACAACGCTTGCTCGATGACGGCGAGCGCCTCTTCGCCCTCCACAGCCTCAGCGAGCTCGAATGCGGGAGCGGCAGACGCCGCGCCTTCCTGCCCCACAAGCTTTAACAACTTGTCGAGGTGGGCACTGAAGCGGATGGCTTTGTAGGCTTCGGTGACCGCCTCGATGTCGAATGACGGCCACGACACTTCATCGACGTCGAGCTCGAAATCGAGATCGGTCACAATCGTCGCGATCTTGCGCGACAGGAACGCAAGCTCGCGGTTCTCGCGGATGTTCTCGAGCTGCTTGCCCTTGAGCTTGTCGAGGTTCTCGTACACGCCTTCCATCGACCCGTATTGGGAAAGCAGCTTCTGAGCAGACTTGGGGCCGATGCCTGGCACGCCTGGGATATTGTCGGACGAATCGCCCATGAAACCCAGGTAATCGGGAAACTGCGACGGTGTGATGCCGTATTTTTCCTCGACCATCTCGGGGTCGTAGATCACAACGTCGGTTATGCCCTTTTTTGTTGTCACGACATGGGTGAGGTCAGTCACGAGCTGATTGACATCCTTGTCACCCGAGACGAGCAGCGTCTGATACCCTTTCGCTTCATCGCGCGCCGCCACGGTGCCCAAAATGTCGTCGCCTTCCCAGCCCTTCACTTTCACGACGGGGATGTTCATCGACTCGAGAAGGCTTTCGATGATGGGAAACTGACAACGCAGCTCGTCGTCCATGGGCGGACGTTGTGCCTTGTATTGCTCGAGGGCCTCGATGCGAAACTGCGGTTTGCCCGCATCAAAGGCGCATACGATACCATCAGGTTGCGCCATCTCGATGAACTTGAAGAGCATTGAGCAGAAGCCGAAAACGGCGTTCGTCGGCGTACCATCGGGCGCATTCATGGTGGGCGGCACGGCATGGTATGCGCGGTGCATGAGCGAATTGCCATCGATTACGGCGATTGTCTTGGGCATAGGGCTCCTCTTCGCGGTTCGTGTGCGTGTTTGATTTCAGTATACCTGGACGCGACGATGCGCAGGCTGCCGCCTCGGGAAAGACGGCGTTCCGCCATGGGAGCCGTCTCCATTGCAACGCAGACCGGGTCTCTGTTGCAATGGAGACGACCTTCGCGAAACAGCCGCCGCAGCTCCGCAGGACTACGCGCTCCAGAGATAGCCGACACCGCGCACGGTCTCGAGATGCTGGGCTAACTCGGGGCCGAGCTTCGCGCGGATACGACGGACATGCACGTCAACAGTACGCGAACCACCGTAGTAGTCGAAACCCCACACGTGTTGCAAGAGCGCGTCGCGCGAAAACGTGCGGCCGGGATGACGCACGAGGAACGACAGCAGCGCATACTCGAGATAGGTGAAATCGATGGGTTTGTCCGAAACGAGCACCTGATACGTCGCGAGGTTGATGGTCATGTGATCGACGACGATCAAATCCGACGACCCGATGGCCTCTTCGTCGTTCAGCAATCGCTTGACGCGCACCGCGCATTCTGCGGCACTGGCTCCATGCACGACGAAATCGCTCGGCGCACCAGTGGGAAGCCGCAGGTTCTCGGCATCGTCTTCGTTGACGATCACCAAGATAGGACAGCCTCTCTCGTCGGCAATCGATATGACCTCATCGGTTCTGTCGGCCGCCGAACCGCGCGACTCGAAGATGATGAGATCGGAATGCGCCGTCGATGCGAGCAGCTTCTTGATCTGGACCGTCGATCCCGCGGCTATCTCGACGCCGAACGTTGAAAGAACTTGCTGGAACTTGTAGGCATTATCCAAGCTGTCGGCTATGAAGACGACTTTCTTCTTCATCTAGAGCACCGCCAGGTAACGATCGAGCTCCCAAGGGCTGACATGGGTTAGATACGCAATCCACTCGGCGCGTTTCGTCTCAACGAGGTATGAGTGAATATGGTCGCCGAGCACCTTGCGCATGAGCTCAGACGATTCGAAGCGATTAACCGCCTCGCCAAGATTTGCAGGAAGCCTCTTGAGCCCCGCCTCATGCATTGCCTTGGGCGAGTAGTCGAACAAATTCTTATCCTCAATCGGATCGGCCAGCTCAAGGCCCTCTTCGATGCCGGCAAGCCCCGCTGCAAGCATGACCGCGAATGCGAGATAAGGATTGGCTGCCGGATCGGGGCTTCGCAGCTCGACACGGCATGCGTCGGACTGATGGGGGCGATATCCGGGCACACGCAAGAGCGTCGAGCGGTTCGTGCGTGCCCACGACAGGCGCGATGGAGTTTCGTCGGTAGCTATGAGCCGCTTGTACGAATTGACGTTCTGATTGGTGATCAGGCAAAACTCGGGAGCATATTTCAGAATGCCCGCGATGTAACGCTTGGCCGTCTCCGACAGGTTGTAACCACTCGGGTCGTTTTCATCGAAGAACAGGTTGTTGCCGTCGGAGTCGACAAGGCTCTGATGCACGTGCATACCGCTTCCCGGAGCATCGGCAAGGGGCTTGGGCATGAACGAGGCATACACGCCATGCTCGACCGCAATCTCCTTGACGACAAGCTTGTACGTCATCACCGCATCCGCCATCGACAGTGCATCGGTGTAGCGCAGGTCGATTTCGTGTTGCGAGGGGCCGCTTTCATGATGCGAATACTCAACGGGAATGCCCATTTTCTCGAGAGCGAGCACCGTGTCACGGCGCAGGTCGGACGCATAGTCGAGGCTTGTCAAATCGAAATAGCCACCACGGTCGAGCGGCTCAGGTTCGGTTTGGCTCTTGAAGTAGTAGAACTCAAGCTCGGGACCAACGTTGAACATATAACCCGACTCGGCCGCCTTGTCGACTATGCGACGCAAGACATTGCGCGGGTCGCCCTCGAACGCAGTGCCATCAGGCGTACGGATGTCGCAGAACATGCGCGCAACGGCGTTAGACGACGGGCGCCAAGGCAGGACCTGGAACGTCGACGGATCGGGGAAGGCAAGCATGTCGGATTCTTCGGTGGGGCTGAAACCGGCGATGCAGCTGCCGTCGAAACCCATGCCCTCCTGAAATGCGCCTTCCACTTCGGAAGGAGATACGGCGAACGACTTCATCGTGCCAAGCACGTCCGTGAACCACAGGCGCACGAAATGCACGTCGCGGCTCTTAATCGTCTTCATCACAAAATCTTGCTCGGGATTCATGTCTATTCCTTCCGAGATTGGCGATATCGTCCATTTTAGGTATACGTTGCATGCTACGCATCAATCACAAAACATGACCGCTTTTCACGCACAATTAACGGAAATGTCGCGCCGTTCTTAGACCGTATCGCTATGCAACCCGTACGAGTATCCTTTTGACATGGTAAAATAATTTTTCTTTCATGTGTTTGATTGACCAAAAGGGAGCAACAAATGAACGCAATGGTCAAAAGAGGCGCTTTTCATGTCGTATTAACAGTACTGGCATTCCTGTTGCTTTGCATCGCGATTCCACGTATGGCTTATGCCGACCAAGACCTCACTGCTGGAGCCGCTGACCTTTCGACAGGCGTATCGGTTACCGCGAAAACTTCGAACTCCATCTCGGACACGACGCTAACGTACTCAACCCACGTCCAAAACGTCGGATGGCAATCGGCCGTTTCGAACGGCAAGACAGCTGGGACATCCGGGCGCTCTCTGCGCCTCGAGGCAATCAAGATTTCTGCTAAGAACTCTGGAGTTTCGGGCTCCATCAACTATCAAACTCACGTTCAAAACATTGGTTGGCAAGATGCCGTGAAAGACGGCGCGGTATCGGGCACCTCCGGCAAGTCATTGCGATTGGAAGGAATAAAGATCTGGCTTACAGGCGATCTCGCAAAACACTACGATGTTTGCTATCGCACTCATGTCCAGAACATCGGTTGGCAAGCTTGGGTTAAAAACGGCGCTGTTGCAGGAACAACTGGCCAATCGCTGCGCTTGGAAGCCATTCAAATCGTGTTGACGCCGAAAACGGAAATCGCCGCGGGCAAGAGCGCAGACACGGTCGGAGTCCGTTACACAACGCACGTGCAAAACGACGGCTGGAAAACCTGGGTCGGTGACGGCGAGGTTGGCGGCACGACAGGCAGAAGCCTCCGCGTTGAGGCGTTGCAAATCCTGGCAAGTCCTGGCCAGTATTCGGGTGGCATCACATACCGATCGCACATCCAAAACATCGGATGGCAAGGATGGGTTAAGGATGGCGCTATCTCCGGCACATCTGGAAAATCGCTCAGATGCGAAGCCGTAGAAATCAAGCTTACCGGCGATTTAGCAAAGTATTATGACGTTTACTATCAAGCGCATGTCGAGAATTTCGGATGGCTCGACTGGGCGAAGAACGGGCAGTCAGCGGGTTCAAGCGGCCTTTCGCTTCGATGCGAGGCGTATCGA
>CACZIP010000018.1 GCA_902781245.1 uncultured Coriobacteriaceae bacterium
CACAACAGCGGTTGCTTTTCCTGCAGCTGCCGCAACACCGCCCTCGATGGGCAACTCGAGCGTGCGGTCAGCCACGAGGATAGCCCCTGTTTCGGTTGCCTCGTCCGGGTCTTCACCGTTGTATTCGCCCATGGGAGCAAGCGCGATGCCTTGACCACGCCTGAAGCCTTTGATGTAGCTGGCGGGAATGATTCGCTTGCCGAGCAGCGCATCGTTTGCAGCGCCGTTCTCGGTGGAAATGCGCACAACGGCGCCCGTCTCGCGGTCAAACGTGACCACGTCGACGTAACCGATGAAATCACCCGACGCTGTCATGACGGGCATGCCAACCCAAATGACGCATTCGTCCCAATCGACATCGAGCGCCTTGCGGGCGCCTTTGTCGGTTGCAGTTGGGTCGTCATGCACGACTATGCGGTTGTCGTCGTCGATATCAAAACCATCGATGGCCACAAACAAGTCTTTCCGATGAAACATGAGGGCAGCGTCGGGGCGCTTAACCGTGAACCCGACGACACGCTTCTCGGAAGGATGGAACACAAATCGGCGCACCTTGCCGATTTTCTTGCCCTTGAGAGAGACGACCTTTCGGCCAAAGAGGCTCTTTGTTGTTAGTTGCGATGCCATAAGTCGCCTTCATCAAACCATGCAGATGCGCCCGAAGCAAAAGCGGTCGGGCGCATCGAATGCTATCGCTTGAGTTGGCTGAAACGCCAGAGCTTACTCGGCGACGGCTTCCTGGACTTCTTCGGCAGCTGCCTTGGTTGCTTCGGCATTCGCAGCAACCTGAGCGGCAATGCGCTTGCGAGCAGCCTCGATCTTCTCGCGCAGCTCGTCGTCAGCAGCGCTCGCAGCCGGAGCGGCGGGAGCAGCAGCGCCCTTGGTGAGGCTTGCAGCCTTCTCCTGAGCCGACTTGATGGCATCCTGAGCAGCCGCGGGGAAGCCAGCACCGAAATCTTTTGCTTCACCAGTAACGGCATTGGCCTTCTCGGCAACCAGCGCACGTGCCTGCTCGCCAGTTTGCGGAGCCAACAGCAAGGCTGCAATGACGCCGATGGCGGCACCAGTAACGAAGCTCGAAATCCTACCCATGTTTGCCTCCTAGCAACGTAAATCACGTATGTTTGATTATACGCATGCTACGCCAATTGCCAAAACCTTAAATGGCAATAATTCATGAGCGTTTTACGATTCGTTGCTAATGCGTAAGCTTCCGAGTGGTATTGATCAGTGGCACAGCGCTCCCAGGGAAGGGTGTGCCATTTTCAGAAGTGGCACACCCTTCCCTGGGAGCGCTGTGCCACTTCGTTAATCGATAATCTTTAGACGTACTTTGAAACGAGCTCGTCGAGGACCTGAGACAACGTCAAGCCAGCAGCCTCGATTGCTGCAGGGAACAGCGAGTGGCTCGTCATGCCGGGAACGATGTCGACTTCGAAGCAGCGGGCACAGCCGCCATCCCAAATCATGTCGATACGGCCCAAATCGACGACGCTGTAAGCACGATAAACCTCGAGAGCAGCACGCTCGATTTCAGCGCGGATTGCCTGGGCTTCCTCGTCATTGCTCCACAGCGACCCCAACCGCACGGGGCAGTAGAAGTCGACGAGTTCGTAATTCATACGTGCCTCGGTATCGAAGAAGCCACGGCGCGGAACGATCTCGACCGGCGGCAATGCATACGCATCCCAGCCCGTGCCCAAAATCGACACCGAAAGCTCGACACCTTCGATCCACTGCTCGATGTTGACGGCATCGTCGTATGACAGCGCATCAAGAATCGCCTCGCCCAGGTCGTCCTGGCATTCGACACGGTGGATGCCGAGCGCCGAACCGCCATGGGCAGGTTTCACGCAGACGGGATAACCACCCGGAATGCGCTCCTCGATGAGGTCGAGAGCCGACGCGGCACCCATGGTCGTGAACGCATCGCGAGCGATATAGACGCCCGGAGGCCAAGAAGCCACACCATCGACCTCGCCGGAAACCTGGCGATATTTGATGAGCGACGAATGCAATGCGTCCTTGTTCCACGAACGATGGCACACGCTGGCCGGAGAGCCGATGAATGGAATATCGAGGAACTCGAGCAAGCTTTGAATCGTACCGTCTTCGCCGTGCTTGCCATGCAATGCGTTGTAGACAACGTCGGGACGTTCGCTGCGCAGCGTGGGAACGAGCGCTTCAGTTGTGTCGAGCGGGACTGGGCGATGACCCGCCTCTTCGAGAGCGGCGCAGATGTTCTTGCCGCTGATCAGCGAAAACTCTCGCTCAAACGAGGTTCCGCCCATAAGTACTGCTACTTTTGCCATAAAGTCTTTCCTATTCCTTGATAGCGCCCGCGGCAATGAAGGCACGGTACAGCTCGAGCCGGTCCTCAATCACCTCGGAAAGTCTGCGAATGGCTTCTTCGATGTTTTCCGGCGACTCGTAACTGAAGTTCAAGCGCATGCTGTTGCGGCCACGCTTGCCATCGGGGAAGAACGAATCGCCCGGCGCGTAAATGACGCCATGGTCGAGCGCTTCAGCAAGCATCGAGTTGGCGTCGACGTACTGCGGAAGCGTGACCCATACGAAGAAACCGCCCTCGGGACGCGTCCACGTGGCCTCGGGTGGGAAGTATTCGTCAAGCGCGTCGAGCATTGCGCGACGGCGCTTGTCATACGTCTTGATGAACTTCTGGAGCGTGTGCTGCCAGGGCGTCTCCGTGAAGTAGGCCGCAGCCATCTTCTGGTCGAACATGCTGCCGCACAGGTCGGTGCCCTGCTTGGCAAGATTGATCTTTCCCTTCACGCCCGCCGGCGCCATAATCCATCCAACGCGCAGGCCGGCTGAGAACATCTTCGAAATAGTGCCGAGGTAGACCACGCTATCGTCAAGCGCACGCATCGGCAGGCAATGCCCGCCTTCGTAGCGCAGACGGCCGTACGGGTCATCCTCGACAACGACGAAGTCATATTCGTGCGAAAGCTCGAGCAAGCGTTTGCGACGCTCAGGCGACATGGTCACGCCACCAGGATTCTGGAAATTCGGGATGGTGTAGAGGAACTTCAACCGCGGGTTGCCCTTGCCAATGCGCTTGAGCTCTTCCTCGAGCAGATCCGTGCACATGCCCTGATCGTCGAATGGAATCGTGCGGATGTCGGGCTCGTAGGCCGAAAACGCCTGCAGTGCGCCGAGATACGTGGGACCTTCGGTGATGATGATGTCACCGGGATCGCAAAACGTCTTGGCCACAAGGTCGAGCGCTTCTTGGGCGCCCGTCGTGATGATGACGTTTTCTGGTTTGTGCCTAATACCGAGGTCGCGAACGAGATCGCAGAACACTTGCGCCGTTTCGAACAAGCCGTCCGTGCCGCCATATTGGAGCGTAACAGCCTGATTGTCGACTGCCGCTTTGGCAGCTTTGCGCACGGCACTCTTGGGCAAAAGCGATACGTCAGGCATGCCGCCTGCAAGCGAGATGACATCATCGCGCTGCGCTGCGGCGAACAGCAGTCTGACTGCTGAGGGGCGCATCTTGGTTATGCGCCGGGCAACCTTGTCGGTCGCCGTTTCGAATTTGATGTGTGCGTCTTTCATGACAAGCAGGTTAACACAGCCGTGTTAAGGAATTCGACCGCTTTGTTAAATGCACGAAGAGCTTGCAAATCATCACGGAAGCTGGCTTCGACACGCGCTTTTCCAGCCTCTTCGTCGATCCATTCGCTCGTTCCCACGAACGTCTCAGCACGCGGAGTGTCCGTCTCATGGGCCTGTATGTCGACAACCAGATGCTCGAGCATGTGCGGTATCGACGTCTTCTCGATGACCGACCCGAATGCCGTGCCCACTTCGTTTACGCACGCGTGGAGCGGCAAATCAGGATACTGGTTCGTCACGAATGCCGCCAATTTCGGCGAGGTCGTGCGAAATGCGGGATTCGGGATCTCGATATCGCAGACGATTCGCCCGGTCCTCACTACGATAGTCTTCACTTGAATCGGCTTTTCTTCCATCTAAGCAGCCTCCTCCTCGTTGATGAACTCTTCCGTTGTCTCCTCGAAGACGCCTGTATCGGAAGCCCCATTGGCCCCATAGTCGCCTTCTGCTGTGAATTCTTCTCCAGCACCTTGCTGATCGGCGGCCAAATCGCCTTCCGCCTGCTCCGCTGTCGCATTCTCTTCGGTTGGCTGTGCAGCCTCAGAAGTTGCTACCGCACCAGCTGATTGGCTTTCACCCGATTGCTGCTCATACAAACCCTCAGCAGGTTGGTTCGTTGCAAGCTTTTCGGGAGTGCGGCTGAAGGCGATGATGCCCTCACCTTGCGGCATCTCGACGATGCCACCACCCGCTGAAGTCGAGAAATCGAGGAATGCATGAATCAGATCGTCAACCGTCGTGCCTGCAGCGGTGTAGCCGTCGCCGTCGGTTATGACCAGATGCTTCCTGTCGTCGCTGAACCAATAGCGCCCTTGGCCTGCCATCGGTCCAAACGTATATGAAATCGTCTTCTCACGGGAGTTGATCTCGTAGTTGTACGAAACCTCCTCGTTGAAGCGGATGGTTTCGGCATCAATCGTTATGGGGACTTCCGTGCCCATAACGTACCAAGTGCCCTGGAGGTCTGCGTGATCGTCGTAACGCCCCCAACGATTGAACGCGAACAGCGCGACGGCAATGACCGCAACGACCATAATCGCAGCGATAACGACGGTCTTCGGACGAACATGCGATGCGGCTTCTCGAGCGCCCGCCGCCACCCGACGCTTTGGACGTCCTTCGCCCCGGTCGTTGATTTGGCGCTCGTCTTCCCCATCATGCTCTTCGCCACGACTCGGCTCGGCGTTCGGCGCAACTTGAGCATCGTTCCCTGGGGAAGATGGGCCGACACTCGCCTCGCGACTCGTGCGTTGTCCCATGGGGAAATCGTCCGTCAACCGATGCGGGCGTTTTTCCGCAGGCGAATCGGTTTCGTCGGAAGGCGTGTCAGAAGAAGCGTCGGGGTGAGCGACGTCAGCCTGATCGTCTTGCGTGTGAGACTCGGCACCTTTTATTACCGTGAAACGGGGCCTAGTGGTCTCCGCAGATTCTTCGCCAACAACAGCGGAGCGATCTTCCACGATATCGTCAGTCAGAGGCTCGCTCTTCGCCGTCCTCTCAATTCGAGATTCGGCCGCAATGCGCGTGCTCTCCCTCGTAGACTCGCGAACCTCGCGCCTGGAGGGCATCTTGGCAGGCTTCGAGCGCGACGAATCGCCGACGCGCCTCTTGTGCACGTCGCTCGACTTGTATACGCGCCTCGTCGGCTGGTTATCCTTGTCGTCCCGTTTTGCCATAGTCCGTTTCTGCTGCGTTTATCGGAGCAACCAAAAGGGACAGTCCCTTTTGGTTAGTTCTCAGGCTCGATGACCGTCATGCCACCCATGTAGGGCACCAGCACGTCGGGCACCTTGACGGAGCCGTCGGCCTGCTGGTAGTTCTCGATGATGGCGGCCATCGTGCGGCCGACCGCCAGGCCCGAGCCGTTCAGGGTGTGCACGAGGCGCGTACCCTTGAAGTTCTCGGGATCCTTGTAGCGAATGCCCATGCGACGCGCTTGGAAGTCGGTGCAGTTCGAGCAGCTCGAAATCTCCTTGTAGCCGTTGTAGCACGGCAGCCAGACCTCGAGATCGTAGGTCTTCGTGGCCGAGAAGCCCAAATCGCCCGTGCACAAGCTGATCACACGGTACGGCAGACCCAGCAGCTGCAAGATGTTCTCGGCATCTGCAACCATGGCCTCCAGCTCGTCGAACGACTTCTCAGGCTCGCACACCTTCACCATCTCGACCTTGTCGAACTGGTGCACACGGATGAGCCCGCGCGTGTCGCGGCCTGCCGACCCCGCTTCCTCGCGGAAGCAAGGCGTGAATGCGCAGTAATGTTTGGGCAGTTCGTCGACGCCAAGAGTCTCGCCGGCATGCAGGTTGGTCAGCTGCACCTCAGCCGTCGGAATGAGGTAGAGGTTGTCACCTTCGCGCGCAGATTCGCCGTCCATGTTGGTCGCGAACGTCTTGAACATGTCATTTTCGAATTTCGGAAGCTGACCGGTGCCCGTCATGGTGCGAGCGTTTGCCATTACCGGCAGCCACCATTCTTTGTAACCGCGCAAGATATGTGTGTCAGCCATGAAGTTGATGAGCGAACGCTCGAGGCGGGCGCCAGCGCCACCCAGCACGATGAAACGGCTGGCTGCAAGCTTCGTGCCGCGCTCGAAATCGATGATGCCCAGCTCAGGGCCGAGATCCCAATGCGCCTTGGGCTCGAAATCCCACTCGCGGGGCGTGCCCCAGCGACGCACTTCCGGGTTGTCGTCCTCGTCATCGCCCACCGGAGTGGTGTCGGAAGGCATGTTGGGCGTATGGAGCAGCAGGTCCTGCAGCTTCGCGTCGATTTCCTCACGTTCGTCGCTTGCACCGACGAGCTCGTCTTTGATCTCGGCCACGCGCGCCTTCGCAGCGTCGGCTTCGTCACGCTTGCCGTCTTTCATGAGCACGCCGATTTGCTTCGACAGCGTGTTGCGCTCGGCCTGGAGCGCCTCTTCCTTCATGATGGCAGCGCGACGTGCCTCGTCGAGCTGCGCGAACTTCTCGCCATCCCAATCGGCGTGGCGGTTGCGCATCGCTTCGGCAACTGCTTCCTGATTATCGCGGACGAACTTTATATCAAGCATGGTTGTAGCTCCTTCGTTTTTTGCCTAAGTAATTAGTATATCCAAGTCGAAAGCACTGTTCGCTCGACTCATTAAAAACACGTGTGAGTCATTGGGCCAGTTCCAATGACTCACACGTGCTAGTATTACGGATGCAGAAAACAAAGCGGCTTGAGCGTTAGGCAGACGATATGGATTTCGGATCGATATACCATTTCCTTTTCGAAACATACGTTGGAATCGGCGTATTGATCGGCGTGTCCCTGGTCGTCTGCATCATCATCGCCGCGCTGCTCGAGCTGCGCACCCGCAAGACTTACGTGGACCGCGGCCCACGCGAAGATGACGAAGACGAGTGGTCGTTCTTCGACGACGAGGACGAATAACCAGAAGAGGCTACCCTCTCTGGTCATTCTGACTGGTATCGCGCATTTCGAACGATTCCTATTGGTAAAAGAAATATCCACAACGCGCATACGGCGCTATACTCCTCTATTAAACGCTAACGCAGAGGAAAGTGACTAACAATGACCGTGAAGCAACACCCGCATACCCCCACGCTCTACAAGCGCGACCTCGACTACATCCCACGCATCGCCGCAGTACACGATTTGTGCGGTTATGGAAAGTGCTCGCTTGGCATTGCCATCCCAGTGCTTTCGGCAGCAGGTGCCGATGTGTGCCCCGTGCCCACAGGTTTGTTCAGCTCCCATACTGCTTTCCCGGGTTGGTACATGCACGATACGACCGAAATCCTGCCCGACTACTTGGCCGCATGGAAAGGCATCAACGTCGAGATCGACGCAGTGTACTCGGGCTTCCTTGGCGCTCCCGAGCAAGTCGACATCATTCGCGACATCTATGCGACCTACCCGCAAGCACTGCGCGTGGTCGACCCGGTCATGGCAGATCACGGCCAGGTCTACCCCACCTATACACCCGAGCTCTGCCAGGCCATGGCTGAACTGGCGGGCGACGCGGACATTCTCACACCCAACCTCACTGAAGCCGCCATCATTCTCGGGCGCGAGTGGACCGGTACCGACATCACTGATGACCAGGCGAAGGAAATCATTGATGCCCTCATCGCCAAAGGTGCGAAGAACGTCGTGCTGAAAGGCATCCAGCGTGAAGGCGAAACCGAAATCCGCAATTTCGTAGGCGGCGTCGACTGCGACGTCTTCGAGGTGCACAACGAATTCATCCCCTACATGCTGCATGGAACGGGCGACCTGTATTGCTCGTGCTTGCTGGCCAGCGTTATTGCCGGCAAGTCGCTGTTCGAAGCCGCTTGGTTTGCCGGCTCGCTCACGCGCGATGCCATCGAGGTGTCGACGAAGCAGCCGCACTTCCAGGAGCGCGGCGTCTCATTCGAACTTCTTCTGGGAAAAGTGGCCGCACTGCTCAGATCTTAGGAATGCGTTGATTTGGCGCAATCGCGTCGGCCAAGGGGAGAGCGTAGCGAGGTAAGCCCGAGGAGCCGAGAAATCCATTCGCCCGCCTGTTTTTGGCGGGCGAATTAGTTCGAGGCGACGAAGCGTCGAGCCAAGCTCTCCCCTTGGCCGATGTGGTTGCGCATCACACCATAACAGCAAGCAAAACGACGAATCCTGCCACGAGCGGCACGATCGTCTGCGGAGTCAGGCCAAAAGCGACCACAAGCGCCAGGCCCATAAGCGCAACTGCGAGCACGAGACCAACGATCTCCATCCAGCGTTTCCTCTGCATTGAGAGGAACGACTGCGCAGAGGCCGCCACGAGCGAAATGCCGATGGTCAGCCAAGTCGACGTCTTGGTCACCAAGCTGCCGAACAGCGCCGATGCGTTCACGTCGCCCATGAGCCAATAGGTCATCGCATCCCAACCGAGCAACGACTGGGAACCGAGCGATCCGAGCGCAAGGGCAACTACTGCGGCAAATGCCGTCGTGGCAACTGCTTGCACGGGAGGCAAGGCAACTCCAGCTAGCAATGGCACGATGGGAGCACCGCCCACAGCACCGAGAAGCGGAGCCGCAAGGGCCACGTTGGACGCTCCTGCGTTATCTCGGGCTATGAAAAACCACCAGAGTGCAAGAGCGAGGAGCAAGACGATGGCGGGAACGATGGCGTTGTGCATGAGCATTGCGATTGCAAGCAAGATAAACGAGATGAGCGCTCCGAGATGATGGCGTACAACGGCCAATGCTGCGGCAGCAATCGCAATTGCAGCGACCACGGCGAACTGTCCTGGCCCAAACGCCTCGAGAGGTGTGTAATTTGCTGCAGCCAACAAAGCGATGCCACCGCTCGCCACAGCGGCGAACGCTCGCGATAAAAAGCCGCGAGCAGGTGCACTCACCCTATCGCGCAGCGGTTTCCGGGCGGGACGCGCAGGTTTTGGAGCAGCTTGGGAAGGAGATTCTTCTTCGATGTCGTCGATATCATCTTCATCGGGATAGTCGAGCGGCATTGCGTTTTGAGCGTTCGCCGGCTCGGAGGTCGCAGACGGTGCTTTGTCGCGATCGAACAGCGATTTGAAGAATCCAAATGCCCCTGCTGATGCCGTTGCGCCCTCGAGCTCGAGCGAAGCATCATCGTGCGCATCATCGGGTTCGTCCGACAATCCGAGAGCATCTTCGACAATAGCTGCGAGCTGGTCCTTTCCCACAGCCGAATCACCCAGGAATTTGTCCGCCTCCTCTGCGAAATCGGCCACACTCGCGTAACGTTCATCGCGATCGGGGTCGAGCGCGTAGAACATGACATCGTCGATTTGCTCGTCGATGTTTTCCCAACACAGCGACGGCAAGACGAGTTCGGCATCCTCGATTGCCGCCTCGGCTTCGTCAAGGGTTTTCACCAGGAACGGATTCTCGCCCGTCAACATCTCGTAGGTCACCGCAGCAAGCGACCATTCGTCCGTTCGTGCGTCGAGGTGCTCGCGGCGCATTTGCTCGAGCGGCATGTACCCAATCGTGCCCCCACCCGTCGTGCCCGCTCCCGACGCATCAGCCAGCGTCGCCAGACCGAAGTCGGTCACTTTCACCTCGCCCTTTGCATTGACCATGATGTTGTCGGGCTTGATGTCCAGGTGCAAGACGCCGCCCTCATGCGCTGTCGTCAATGCGCCGGCCACCGCGTCGAACACGGCGGCAATCACATCGAGCGTCAGCCAATCGGCGTATTCGCGCATTATCTTTGTGAGCGTGATGCCTTCGACGTATTCCATGATCAGGTACGCAGTTTGACCGCGCACCTCGAAATCGAACACTGTGACGATGCGCGGGTCTGAAAGCATCGCGGCGGTTCGCGCCTCATCGAGACCAGGCAGATGTGCAAGCGCATGGAAAGCCTCAGGTTCGAAGTCCTGATCGAAATCGTCCGATTCTGCGTGACTATCCTCTTCGAGGAACTCGCTCCACGGCTGAATGCCATGCCAGCGGTCAGCCGTCGAGGCATCGACCCTAATCGCCCCTCCAGCGCCCGTTTGGTTTTGCCCTGCTTGAGCTACAGCCTGAGCACCTGGCAAAGCCGCCCGGTAGGCATCTTGTTCGGTCAGCTGAATCGTCTTGATGGCAACTTTGCGCTGAATGCGCGGATCCCAGGCGATTTGCACCGTGCCGAAACCGCCCGTACCAGCTGTGCCGATTGGCTCGTAACGATCGAGTATGAGTTTGGCGTATGCCATAGCACCTTCCACGCTGCAATTTCGGTTCGTTTTGGAAGCGCTTTCTTTGCGAGCTAATCATACAGCAAGCGAAGTCGACTCCGAAGGCGATTGAGGTGGTTACCCGAGAAAGCGAAGGTGAAATCATCTTTTTCCCCACAAAGGGAAACATCAATGAAATCTGTTAACAACGCACGCCACGAAACGTGGCAAGATGTACTAGAACAAGTTTTGCATTGAATAAAGAAGGGGAGCCGATGGCTCAGGCGAAAGGTCGTTACGTACCGGCGCTCGATGGACTGAGAGCGCTGGCCGTTCTTGTCGTAATCGCATATCACATGCACCTCGGATGGGCGCCGGGCGGTCTTCTCGGCGTCACGATGTTCTTCGTGTTGTCCGGCTATCTGATCACCGGCCTGCTTCTCAAGGAATACGACGACAGCGGCACGATCAGCTTGGCAAACTTCTGGCTGCGCCGTGTGCGCCGCATCATTCCCGCCGTTGTGTTCGCCGTGCTCGGCACAGCACTGCTCTGCACGATCTTCAACCATGCACTGCTCACGAAGATGCGACCAGATGTCCTGCCGACGCTGTTCTTCTTCAACAACTGGTGGCAAATCTTCCACAATGTCTCGTATTTCGAGGCACTGGGGTCGCCTTCCCCGCTGACGCATTACTGGTCGCTCTCAATTGAAGAGCAGTTCTACCTGATCTGGCCGGTCGCCCTGCTCATCTGCATGAAAGCGGGCGTCAAGCGTACGACGATGCAGAAAGGCATCATCGTGCTCATCGTGTTGTCGGCCCTCGAGATGATCTTGCTGTTCGACCCGCATGCCGATCCGTCGCGCGTCTACTACGGCACCGACACCCGTGCGTTCTCGTTGCTCATCGGCGCTCTCCTGGCGTTCATCTGGCCTCATCAGAAGTTGACTGTTCGTGCGGGGAACCGCATGACGCCAACGGGACGGCTCGTCTTCAACATCGTCGGCGTGCTTGCAGTTGTGGGACTGCTCGTCATGGTCGTCGTCACCAACGGGTTCGAGCCGTTCATCTATCGTGGCGGCTTGCTGTTGTGCTCGCTTCTGACCGCCATCGCCATCGCCGTGCTCGTACACCCCATCAGCTGGATATCGAAGGTGTTCGAATTGCCTCCGTTCGTATGGATTGGCAAATGGAGCTACTCGATGTACCTTTGGCACTTCCCCATCATCCTGTTGCTCACCCCGACCAACATGCAAGGTGGAACCCCTTGGTGGCTCTGCTTGATCGAACTCGCGCTCGTCATCGGAATTTCGGCATTCTCGTACTTCTTCGTCGAGAACCCGATTCGCCATGGAGCCATAGGCAATTTCGTCTATGACCTGCGCGATGGCCAGTTCACTATCCCCCAATGGATTGGAAGCCATCTTGTGCTGGTCGTGCCAGCCATCCTGTTCATCGTCGTCTCCCTCGGCGGCCTGGCCTTGGTGCCTGACACCTCAGCCGTCGAAGGTGCGGGCTCCATGAAAGTCACCCCTGTGACGAAAACCGTGCAAGCTGCGCAGCAAGCCCGCGTGAAGGCCGAAGCCAAGATCGAAGCGCGCAAACCCGACATCTTGGTCATCGGCGATTCGGTACCGATGGGCATGCCGGCTTACGGGGTGTTCGACGATGTGTTCCCGGGCGGTTACTGCGATACCGCAGTCGGCCGGCAGTTCTACGACGGAGCTGCTATCTATGCTGAATATCGAGACCTCGAGCTCGTCGGCAACGTCGTCGTCATCGCGTTGGGCACAAACGGATATGCAACCGACGAAGACGCCGAAGCGCTCATGAAGGAAATCGGAGACGAGCAACGCGTCTGGTTCGTCAATACGCGAAGCCCCGAGGAGTACGTCGACTCGTCGAACGCAGTCATTCAACGCGTCTGCGACAACCATGCAAATGCACAGCTGATCGATTGGTATTCGATTAGCGCAGACCATCCCGATTACTTCGATGGCGACGGAACGCATCTCACGGGCGAGTCGGCGGCCACCTACGCATGGATGATTTACGATGCCGTGAAAGACTACCTGCCCGATCGCACCGACGAAGAGCGCGAGGCAGCCGCAGAGGGCGCCGCAGAAGCGGCAGCGGCAAGCGGCCTTTCCGAAGAGGGCTGACAAATTCGCTAAAAACTTCCGACAATTTCGCCTTCCCACTCGTGTTATAGGATGGAAGGCGAAAGGAGTTGGCCCTGAAAGCGACATACGACATCACCGGAATGTTCCGAAGGCACGTGAAAAGCGTGTACCGACTGTGCTATTCATACCTCAGATCGGCTCCGGATGCGGAAGATGCGACGCAGGCAACGTTCATGAAGCTCGTCGACAAGCCGCGAACGTTCAAGGACCATGAACACGAGAAGGCATGGCTGTTGGCCTGTGCGGCGAATGTCTGCAAAGACGAGCTGAAAAGCGCACGCCGCAAACGTGCCGGCGAGATGCCAGCTGACGTCGCCGACTCGCAAGCCCACACGGAATCGAGCAACGTGCTCGATGCGGTCCTCGCATTGCCCGAACAATACAAAGACTGTGTCTACTTGCACTATTACGAAGGCTACAAGACCGACGAAATCGCCTCGATGACCAACACCCCGCCTTCCACGATCCGCAACCGACTCAGCGAAGCGCGCAAGCTTTTGAAAGCATCGCTGGATGGGTGAGTCCACCTTCTGGAACCGAAGACGGACTCACGAGATTGGAGAGCATGTCATGGAAGACAAGATCCGAAATGCATACGAGGAAATGACCCCCACACCCGAGCAAGAAGACCGCATTCTTGCCGCCTTGCTCGAGGCCCAGGAAGCAAAGGCCGCGGAAGCCGCTGAGAATGCCGAAAATGCTGGAACCGCTGGAGAAATCGAACCGGCGAAAAAGCGCACCGGCTTCAGCGCCTGGAAGGTAGTTGCCCCAATCGCAGCATGCTTGGTCGTCGGCGCCATAGCCATCGGAACCGGAGCTCTGAACAACGGCGCGGTCTCTGCTGTCGACCAGCCAAAGGACACGCAAACGACCACTTCAGCTCAACGAACTGAAGATGCAAATCAGGCACCTCAGATGATGGCAACTGAGGCGGAAACGGGAATGGTTGCAGACTCAGATGCTCTGGTGGAGCCAAGCATTGATATTGCTCCGATCGATGGCGACCCGTTCAACACCGAAGAGTACGCGGCGGTTGACGAGAATGGTTTCATCGCAACGCGCACGCAGCCGCTCTCGACGGTGTCGGCCGACGTGGATACCGCATCGTACGCCAATGTGCGCCGCATGATCGCTGACGGCTACGGGCTTGATGAGATTCCGAGCGGTGCCGTTCGCATCGAGGAGATGCTCAACTACTTCACCTACGATTATGAGAAGCCGACCGATGGCAACCTTTTCAACATGCAAGCAGAGGTTGCGCAATGTCCGTGGAACCCCGATACGCAGCTGCTCATGCTCGGGTTCGCAACGCCCTACGAAACCGGCGCTGCCGACAATGGTGCAAACCTCGTATTCCTCATCGACGTGTCGGGTTCGATGGGCAGCGAAGACAAGCTTGACCTGCTGCAAGATTCGTTCGCAACACTGCTTGAACATCTCGTTGCGAATGACCGTATCTCGATTGTCACCTATTCGGGCAACGAGGAAATCG
>CACZIP010000019.1 GCA_902781245.1 uncultured Coriobacteriaceae bacterium
CATATCATTCAATTCATGAAACCCGGAATGACGGAGCGCGAAGTCCAGTTCGAACTCGACTTTTTCATGCTGCGCCATGGCGCAGATCGTTTGGCGTTCAGTTCGATTGTCGCTTCTGGCGAAAACGGCGCAGATCCTCATGCCATACCCAGCAACAAGCGCCTTGAAGCTGGTCAGTGCGTCGTTCTCGATTTCGGGGCCAAGGTGCGGGGCTATTGCTCCGACATGACGCGCACGGTGTTCCTGGGCGAGCCCGACGGTCGCATGGCCGGTGCGTGGCAAGTGCTGCGCGCTGCCAACGAAGAGGCGGAACGCGCCATCAAGCCCGGTTTGACAGGCCGCGAGATTCACGAGCTCGCTGAGCGGGTTCTCGAGGAAGGCGGCTTCGGCGGTTGCATGGGCCACGGGTTGGGTCATGGCGTCGGCCTTGATATCCACGAGTTGCCGACGCTCAATATCCGCAACGAGCAGCCGCTTGTTACAGGGAATGTCGTCACGGTCGAGCCGGGCATCTATCTGCCGGGTGAGTTCGGCATGCGCCTCGAGGACTTCGGTGTCGTCACCGACGCAGGATACGATGTGTTCACCCAATCAACGCACGAGATGGTCGTAATCTAGCATGCGTCAAAAGGGGAATAAGCCCTCTGCGACACGTGTAAATCGATCAACTTGGCGGAAGACCTTGTGTTATTAAGGGACAGTCCCTTCTTAACCTAAGCGTTTTTCCTGTCTTATCCATGTTAAACGGGTATAATCAAACGGTTTCAGTGAAGAATCAAAGAGGAGGAACTGCTGTGGCTATCTCTACCGCCGATTTCAAGAATGGCATGTGCATCGAATATAACGGCAAACTCTGGACTATCGTCGAGTTCCAGCATGTGAAGCCGGGCAAGGGTGGCGCGTTCGTGCGCACCAAGCTTCGCGACGTCAGGACTGGCCGTATCGTCGACAACACGTTCAACGCCGGCACGAAGTTCGACTCAGTCCGTATGGAGACCCGCAAGATGCAGTACCTCTACAACGACGGTGCCGACTTCAACTTCATGGACAACAACACGTACGAGCAGGAGGCCCTGAGCGCCGATGTCGTGGGCGACGTGGCTAAATGGCTTAAGGAGAACGACGAAGTCTCGCTGCAGTATGCTGGTGACGAGCTCATCGGCATCGAGCCCATGATGTTCGTCGAGCTTGCCGTTTCCGAAACCGAGCCTGGCTTCAAGGGTGATACGGTGCAGGGCTCGACCAAGCCTGCTACGCTCGAGACTGGCGCTGTAGTAAACGTTCCCATGTACGTCGAGATCGGCGACGTTCTCCAGATCGACACTCGCGACGGCCGTTTCGTGAAGCGCGTGTAACATCGCACGTTAGTAATGTTCCTACAGGGCTGCGCAGTTGCGCAGCCCTTTTGGTTTGTCAGAGGGATGGCACGCTGCTCCCAGGGAACGCTGTGCCGTTTCATGAAACGGCACAGCGTTCCCTGGGAGCAGCGTGCCATTTCGATGTGATTGCGAAGATGCTTCTTTGTTGCTTGTGGGTTGTTTCCATCACGAATGATTCCACGTGTCATCTGTTTCCTATAATGTCACTTTGATTACCAGCTTGACGTTTCGGAGATCGTGCAATGTTTGACAAGATTCTCATAGCTAATCGTGGCGAGGCGGCCCTTCGCATCATGCGCGCCGCGCGAGAGCTGGGTATCAAGACCGTTGCGGTTTACTCGATCGAAGATTTCAACACCTATCCGGTGAAATACGCTGATGAAGCTGTCAATATTGGATCGGCGTCTGCAGCGGATAGCTATCTGTCCATTTCGAAGATCATCGAAGCTGCTCATTCGACGGGTGCGCAAGCGATACATCCGGGGTATGGTTTCCTCGCTGACAATGCCGATTTTGCACGTGCATGCGCTGAGAATGACATCGTGTTCATAGGGCCTTCCCCCGATATTATCGAACGCATGGCTGACCGCTCTGCGGCACGCAGCGTCCTGCGTGCGTGCGGTGTGCCGGTCGTGCCCGGGTCAGAAGGTGTCGTCGAGTCGGCTGAGGATGCGCGTGCTGTTGCGCGCCGCTTGGGCTATCCCGTGATCATCAAGGCTTCGGCCAGTGATGGCAAGGATGCGGTCATCGTGCGCAGTCCTTCCGATATCGAGCAGCAATACGAAATTGCGCGCGCTGCTGCGGCTGTGGTCTACGGAAGCGACGATGTCTACGTTGAGAAGCTGATGACGGATACGCGTCGCATAGAGATGCAGGTGCTCGGCGATGGCTTCGGCAACCGTGTTGCGTTGTGCGAGCGAGACTGCTCGATTCAGCTCGACCGATGCAAGCTCGTTGCGGAGTCGCCTTCGCCTGCGGTTTCAAGTGATTTGCGACGCGCGATGAGCGTTGCGGCGGTCAAGGCTCTGCGTGCACTCGAGTACCAGGGAGCTGGCACTGTCGAGTTCTCGCTCGCTTCCGACGGTCATTTCTACTTCACGGGCATGGGGACATGCTTGCCGGTCGAGCACGCCGCCAACGAGATGGTCACGGGTGTCGACATTGTGAAAGAACAGATCCGCATTGCTGCGGGCGAGCCGATGAGCTGCTGCGACCGCGGTCGCTTCGAGCCGTTCGGACATGCTATCGAGCTTCGGGTTGACGCGAAAGACCCCGAAGACGGCTTTTCTTCATGTCCTGGAACCATTGCGCGCTTCGAGGCTCCGCTGGGGCCGGGCGTGCGCGTAGAAACCTGCGCGCGTACGGGTTCCCGCGTATCGCCGCATTACGATTCGCTTGTTGCAAAGCTGGTCGTGCACGGCCAAGATCGCGCTGAGGCAATTGCGCGTGGGAAGCGGGCGCTTGATGAGTTTGTGATAGAGGGCGTTCCGACCACCATTTCGTTTAATCGCAGAGTTCTCGACAATGAGGTATTCTGTGCAGGATAGGCTACGACTGAGTTCATTGAAACCCAGATGGGAGAATTACTATGAGCGATTTGAATATCGAGGGCATGACGATAGCTCCCGGAGTCGTTGAGACGATCATCTCGCTGGCAGCTCGTGATGTCGAAGGAGTAGCGAGCATCGGGCCTGCCACGACCAGCGGCCTCATGGACCTGATCGGTGGCGGTAGGCCATCGACCCAGGGTATCGAGGTGACCACCGATGAGAACGACGAGCTGCACGTTTCGATTCGTATGGACGTCAAAAGCGGGAACGTTCTTCCGGACCTGGCTGCCAACGTGCGACGGGCAGTCGTTGATGCTATTGCCACGCAGGTGGGCGTCAAAGTTGCGGCTGTCGACATCTACATCGACGGCATTCAGTTCGAATACTAGTTTCAGGCGGTACCATGGCGCGTCATAAGGTTCACGAGCGTCGGCTCGCGCGCGAGAGCGCGCTTGCCCTGCTCTATTCAAGCGACATCACCGAACAAGAGGTCTCTCGAATCGTCGAATCAGGGGCTTACCCTTCCGACGATGTCGATTTACCCGAATACGCCGAGGCGCTCATCTTGGGCGTTGCCGAGCATCGCGAGGATATTGATGCCCAGCTGGAGGCGACTTCGGAGAACTGGGCGCTCGATCGCATGCCGGTCGTCGACCGTGCAATATTGCGGTTGGCAACGTACGAGATGGTTTACGTCGAAGACGTACCCGTGTCGGTAGCCATCAACGAAGCCGTCGAGCTTGCCAAGGTGTACGGCGGGGAAGACGATTCGTCTCGCTTCGTCAACGGCGTGCTCGGCCGCATTGCCCGCTCGCTTGAGAATGACGGCGAAACCGACGCGCTTGAGCTTGAAGAGACGCAGTCTTCCGAAGAGATTCAGGACGAAGTCAATGGCTAACGACCATCTTCAAGATTTCGAGGCCATAAAGATGCGTCTCGAGGAGATCGTGGAAGCTGTCAGTGACGAGAGCATTCCGCTCGACGATGCACTCGATTTGTACGAAGAAGCCGTCGAGCTCGGCATGCGCGTAAGCGACGTACTCGAAGACGACATCGTTGTTGATGAAGAGGCTCTTGAGGGCGAAGATGCGGGCGAGCCGACGCAGGACAGCGAGAGCTCAGACGAGCCTGTGGCATCTCAGGCTGCCAACGAATAAAAGTCGTCGCCAAGTAAAGAATCACGTCATGAGTCGAATTCTCGATAGCATAAACTCCCCAGCTGATTTGAAGCTGCTTACCGATGGCGAGCTTGCAATTCTCGCTGATGAAATTCGAGCTGAAATCATCTCGACAACCTCGAAGACGGGCGGTCATGTCGCTTCGTCGCTCGGTGCGGTTGAAATCATCTTGGCTGTTCATTCGCTCATCGATTCGCCAAAAGACCGTTTCGTGTTCGATGTCGGCCATCAGGCGTATGCCCACAAGATTCTCACCGGTAGGCGCGATGTTTTCAAAACGTTGAGAACTTATGGTGGCATATCGGGTTTCCCCCGTCCTTCCGAGAGCAAATATGATGTGCATCCATCCGGTCACGCATCCGATTCCCTTTCCATTGCGCTTGGCTTGGCCAAGGCGCGAGAGCTGCGTGGTTCCGACGAGAAGGTCGTGGCGCTCATCGGGGATGCGTCCCTTGCAGGCGGTATGGCGTTCGAAGCGTTGAACACCATCGGCCAGTTGCAACTTCCCATCGTCATCATCTTGAACGACAACGAGATGTCCATCTCGCGCAACGTTGGCGCGCTCGTGCGCCATCTTGGCGCGATTCGCTCTTCGGCAAGCTATCGTCAAGCACGCGACCAGTCTCAGGAGCGGCTCGAGATGAATCCGATCGGTCGCGCGTTCGTTGCGTTCGGCCGCAGTGCGAAGGATTCGGTCAAGCAGTTTTTCGTGCCTGAGACCATGATGTTCGAGCAGCTGGGCATTTTATGCACACCGCCCATCGACGGGCACAACATCCCCGCTATGAAAGACATCCTGCGCACGGCACTTGACGCCGATGGTCCCGTGCTCATGCATGTGGTGACCAAGAAGGGCGCAGGTTACAAGCCTGCCGAAAAGGATCCGGTGAGCTTCCATGGCATCGGTGCGTTCAACCCCGAGACTGGGACTTGTCCGAAAAAGGCTCCGTGCGCCCCGTCCTATACCGATGTGTTCGGCAAGGCACTCGTGCGTGAAGCGCGCGTTGACGAGCATGTGGTGGCCATAACTGCCGCCATGCGCACCGGCACCGGTCTTGTCGAGTTTGCGAACGAGTTTCCCGATCGATTCATCGACGTGGGCATCGCGGAAGAGAACGCCGTGGGAATGGCTGCTGGCCTTGCATTCGGCGGCCTCAAACCTGTCGTTGCCATTTACTCGACGTTCTTGCAGCGTGCTTTCGATCAGATGATCATCGACACATCGCTCGCAGACTGCAATGTCGTATTCGCTATCGACCGAGCCGGGTTGGTGGGGGAGGACGGTCCGACGCACCACGGTGCATACGATATCGCCTATTGCCGCATGATTCCCGGCATGCGCGTAATCGCCCCATCCGATGAGGCGGAGCTGGTCAATGCGTTGCATACGGCTCTGCGCATAGGAGGGCCGGTTGCCGTGCGTTATCCGCGCGGATGCGGACGCGGTGTCGCGATTCCCGCAAAGGGGAAGGTCCTGCCCGTCGGAGAATCGAGCACGCTACGGGAAGGTTCAGACGTTGCCATACTTGCGTTTGGCGGCATGGTTGCGAACGCGCTTGACGCAGCTGAGATGCTTGCAGCCGATGGCATCGATGCGCGTGTGGTCGACATGCGCTGGGTCAAACCGCTCGATGAGGCCGCGATCGCTTCAGCTGCTGAAACCCGTCTAGTGGTCACTGTTGAAAATGGCATCATTTCAGGAGGCGCTGGCGAAGGCGTGCTCGATGTGTTGTCGCGCATGAAGGTCGCGGTCCCCACGTTGGTGCTGGGCATTGACGACTCGTTCGTTCCTCACGGCAAGATCAACCAGCTTTTGGCAGATTTGGGGCTCGACGCCGAAGGCATTGCCGCCTCCATCAAGCAAAGGCTTGAGTAGTCGAAGCGGTTTCTGCGAGAGCGCTGCTGTGAAGCGCCCCATCGCGAAGCTGCACCTTTTCCATTTGAGCACTTCGTATCAAGAACGCTTGCTATGTGCAGAAAACGCGCAGGCGAAATAATGCGCGATTCGGCGTGCAAATGGCATGCTATACTGCACAGACTTGCGGAAAAGTCTGCAAGTAAGTAAATATTGGCCCCCGAGACATGTTTGTTACGCGGCCGCGTCTGCGAGCTTTCAGCGAAAGCGAACATGGTGAACTAGCGAGCGATCATGTTGACGGGTCCCCGACAACGAAAGGGGTCCGTTTTGACCGAGATCAAAAATCCCAGCGTCATCGACTTCACCGACATCACTGACGAGCAGTTCAATGAGATGATCGATGGCACCCTGACCGAGTTTGACGAGGGCGATCTCGTCGACGGCACGATCGTCAAGATCGAGCGCGACGAAGTCCTGGTTGACATCGGGGTGAACTCCGAATGCGTCATTCCCGTCCGCGAGCTCTCGATTCGCAAGGATGCCGATCCGTCCGAGCTCGTCGAGGTTGGCGACAAGATCGAAGCCCTCGTTCTGCAGAAGGAAGACAAGGACGGCCGTCTGATCCTCTCGAAGAAGCGCGCCGAGTACGAGCGCTCCTGGATTTCCGTCGAGGAGAAGTTCAAGGCTGGCGAGCCCGTCACCGGCGAGGTCATCGAAGTCGTCAAGGGCGGCCTCATCATCGACATCGGCCTGCGTGGCTTCCTGCCCGCATCGCTCGTCGACCTGCGTCGCGTCAAGGATCTCGACATGTACCTCAACACCGAGCTCGAGGCCCGCATCATCGAGATGGATCGCAACCGCAACAACGTCGTGCTTTCTCGCCGCGTCCTGCTCGAGGAAGGCCGCAAGAACGAGCGCGCCGAGATCCTGGCCAAGCTCACCAAGGGCATGCGCCTCAAGGGCTCCGTCTCCTCGATCGTCGACTTCGGCGCTTTCGTCGACCTCGGCGGCATCGACGGTCTGGTCCACATCTCCGAGCTGTCCTGGAACCATGTCAACCATCCTTCCGAGGTTGTCAAGGTCGGCCAGGAAGTCGAGGTCGAGGTTCTCGACGTCGATCTGAACCGCGAGCGCATCTCGCTGGGCCTCAAGCAGACCCAGCCCGATCCGTGGGTAAAGCTTGTCGAGGCTTATCCGGTCGGCACCATCGTCGACGGCACGGTCACCAAGGTTGTCCCGTTCGGCGCGTTCGTCCAGCTGGGCGAGGCCACCGAGGGCCTGGTGCACATCTCCGAGATGGCTCCGCGCCACATCGAGACTCCGTCGCAGGTTGTCAAGGTCGGCGACGTCGTCAAGGTGAAGGTCATGGAGATCAACCCCGAGCGTCGTCGCATCAGCCTGTCCATGAAGGCTGCTGCTGCCGAGCTTGGCATCGAGATTGAGGTTGACGAAACCGCAGTTGCCGAAGAGCGTCCGGCCCGCAAGCCGCGTCGCGAGGCTGCCGAGGAAGCCGCTGAGGTTGCCGAAGCTCCCGAAGCTGCAGCTGAAGAACCTGTTGCCGAGGAAGCAGCGACCGAGGAAGCTGCCGAGTAAACCGGCTGCACCAACTGGGATACAAACGGGGTCGGGCTTTTTGCCCGACCCCGTTTTCGTTTCTCTTCCGAAACCTACTCTTCGTGGAATCGTGTATCATTGAGCCAACGAATACGGAGGGAAAAGCGAGCCAAAAGGAAGGTCCTTGAGGTTCGCTTTCGTGACGATGTGCCGCAGGGCGGCTGAATGGAGCGGGCATGGAGAAGATTTTCGTCATCGGCGGCATGGGTGCTGGTAAGTCGACCGCACGTAAGGCGCTTGTGGACCAAGGCCTGGAGTACATCGATCTTGACTTGATCGGCCATGAGATTCTCCATTGGGAAATCGTGAAGGAAGATGTTTCCGCTACCTTCGGCGAGGATGTCCTCGATTCCGACGGCGAAATCAATCGTAAGGCGCTCGCTCGCAAGGCGTTTGTGAGCCCGGCGGAGACGCGGAAGCTCAACCGCATCACCCAGCCTCGCATCGAAGATGCATTCACGACCAAGCTTGACGAGCTTGAAGCTGCCGGCTGTCCGGCCGTTGTCGTCGAGTACTCGGTCTTCAAGAGCCGCCAGATGTCGCTCGCGTATCTGGCAGACATCGTTATCGCCGTGCTTGCGCCGCTTGAGGTTCGCATCGAGCGCGCCGTGGCTTCGGGCTTTGACGAGGCCGACGTTCGCCGTCGCATCGCTCAGCAGATCACCGATGCAGAACGCATCGAGCAGGCCGACGTCGTCTTCAACAACGATGGCACGAAGGAAGAGCTTTACAACAAAGTCGTGAACTGGTGGAACGAATACAACGCGGCTTACTAGTCAGCTCTGCCGCTCTTGGCCCATCTTTCCAACATAGAAGGCACCCCAATGGAGGGCAAGCTGCCTGAGGTGCGGCTTGCCAATACGCCATTTCGCGTCGTTGCGCCCTACGAAATGGCGGGCGACCAACCGCAAGCAGTCGAAAAGCTCGCCAAAGGCGTGCAAGATGGATTGCGTTACCAGACATTGCTCGGCGTGACGGGCTCGGGCAAGACGTTCACCATGGCCAAGACAATTGAGGCCGTGCAAAAGCCCACGCTGGTCATGGCGCCCAACAAGACGCTTGCAGCTCAGCTGGCAGCCGAGTTGAAGGAATTTTTCCCCGACAACGCAGTCGTCTACTTCGTGTCGTATTACGACTACTACCAGCCTGAAGCGTATGTCCCCTCGTCGGACACGTTCATCGAGAAGGATGCCTCGATCAACGAGGAAGTTGAAAAGCTGCGCCATGCTGCCACGAGCGCACTGTTGTCGCGGCGTGATGTCATCGTGGTCGCATCGGTCAGCTGCATCTATGGCATCGGTTCGCCGATGGATTACGCGGGCATGGCCGTGTTCCTCGACAAGCAGGTGCCGGCAGATCGCGACGATGTGATCCATGGTCTGATTGACATCCAGTACGACCGCAATGACTACGAGCTAAAGCGTGGAACGTTCCGTGTACGCGGAGACGCGCTCGACGTGTTCCCACCCTATGCCGACAATCCGATCCGCGTCGAATTTTGGGGCGATGAGATCGAGCGCATCATCGAGGTCGACAACGTCAGCGGCGAAGAGCTGGGTTCGTACGAGGCGCTTCCCATTTGGCCGGCCTCGCACTACGTGACGGCGCGCCCCAAGATGGACCGCGCGTTGCAGACCATCCAGGATGAACTGCGCGAACGTCTCGCGCAGTTCAGGGAAGAAGGCAAGCTGCTCGAGGCCGAGCGTCTCGAAATGCGAACCAACTACGATCTCGAGATGCTCGAGACGATGGGTTTTTGCAGTGGCATCGAGAACTATTCGCGTCACCTTGACGGGCGCGAACCGGGCGAGCCGCCGTACACGCTCATCGACTATTTCCCCAAGGATTTCCTATGCATCATCGACGAGTCGCATGTCACCGTTCCTCAGATTCGCGGCATGCACGAAGGTGACCGCTCGCGCAAGATCACGCTTGCCGAGCATGGGTTCCGTCTGCCCAGTTGCCTCGACAACCGTCCGCTCCGCTTCGATGAATTCGAACAACGCGTGCCTCAGTTCGTCTATGTGTCGGCCACGCCTGGCGACTACGAAATCAACGTCGAGCAAGCGCGCGTCGAGCAAATCATTCGACCGACGGGCTTGCTCGATCCCGAGATCATCGTGCGTCCGGTCGTGTCGCAAATCGACGACGTCATCGACGAGGTGGCCGAACGTGCAGAGCGAGATGAGCGCACGCTCATAACGACCTTGACGAAGAAGATGGCAGAAGATTTGACCGACCATCTGCTCGACCAGGGTATACGGGCACGCTACATGCATTCCGACATCGGAACGCTCGAGCGTGTCGAGATTCTGCGCGACTTGCGTCTGGGGAAGTTCGACGTGCTCGTCGGCATCAACCTGCTGCGTGAGGGCCTTGACCTGCCCGAGGTGTCGCTCGTGGCGATTCTCGACGCTGACAAAGAGGGCTTCCTGCGAAATCACCGTTCGCTCATCCAGACCATCGGCCGTGCCGCGCGTAACGTATCGGGCCAGGTCATCATGTATGCCGACAAGATTACCGATTCGATGCGTGCTGCCATTGACGAAACGCGCCGCCGCCGCGAGATTCAAATGGCTTACAACGAAGAGCATGGCATCGAACCGCAGACGATTCGCAAGGCCATCAACGACGTGTTGGGCTTCGTGACCGAGGACGTGGAAGGTCTCACTGCCGAAGATGTCAACAAGGAGCTCGCAGCGTTGTCGCGCGAAGAAGTGCTGCGCATCATTTCGAGCATGGAAGACGAAATGGCGCTTGCTTCCCGCAACATGGATTTCGAACAAGCTGCGCACTTGCGCGATCAGGTCGTCAAACTGCGTGCAAGTGTCGAAGGAGCCAATGAGGCCGACGTGTTGGCTGGCATGAAGAAGCAAGCGCGCAAGGGAAGCGCCTACGGCAACCGCAAGCATTCGGCCTACGGCAGCAGTCGACGTAGCTAGGAGCCATGTATGCCTGAAGAGGTCACGTATCCATTCCATAGCCTTTCGTTCACGCTTATCGAAGGAACGAGACCTCGGGCGTTGTTTCGCATGAAGCGCAAAGAAAACGGCATGTACGAGTTGCATGTTGAGCGCGGGTCGGCTGCAAATCCGAGTTCGCAGTTCACGCGTGAAGTGCCCGTTGCGACAGCGCTGGGGCTCAAAGATGCGTTGCAGGAAATCGGTGTGTTTGCGTGGGACGAATCGTATCCTGATTCACCAGGCGCCCCCGCACGCCGTTGGGCTTTATCGACCGTTTTCAAAAAGGACGTGTTTTCGGTTACCTCTAAGGGTGGAAGCGACGTGCCTGTCGGTTTCGAGATTCTACTCGAGGAATTGTACAAACTCGATTTCCCCCGACCTGATGCTTCGCGGGCCAGCGCAACGGTTGCGCGCCAGGGCATTGGTCTGGGTACGGCGCTGAACTCGATGGGCTCGCTCGGGTTGGGGAGCATTGGCGGCATGAGCGCCGGCGACCTGGGTGCCTATGGAGCGATGGGCAAGGGCGGTGTCGGTGACATGGATTTCTCGAAGCTCGGCGAGATGATGCAGGGCGACGAAATGGCCGATTTGTTTGGCGAGCTGCAGCGCAATCCCCAGGTATTTGAACAGCGCATGAAAGAAGAGTTCCGCCATATGAGTCCAGAAGAGCAGAACAGCATGCTCGATATGTTGGCTTCGACGGGTATGGCGTCCCGTGCTTGGTGGGAGCGTTTCTTGCGCGGCTTTTAGGAACGAGTCAGTGAGTCGGGGGCCAGGCCCCTGACTCACTTAGCGTTTCCGAGGCTTCTTCAAGTCATCGGTATCAAGGCAGATGGTGAAAGGCCCGTCGTTCACGAGGGCAACTTGCATGTCCGCACCGAACTCACCGGTTGCTACGCGCGGGACGTCCTGTCGTGCGCGTTCGACGAACAGCTCGTAAAGACGCTCGGACTCGGCGGGGTCACCCGCGCCGGTGAACGAGGGTCGGTTTCCTTTGCGGCAGTCTGCGTAAAGCGTGAATTGGGAGATGACCAGCACCTCACCGCCGACGTCTGCAAGCGAGGCGCCTGTGTGCTTCTCGCCGTCGGGGAAGATGCGCAGCTTGAAGATCTTGTTCCATAGCTGTTCGACTTCGGCTTCGGTGTCGCTTTCGCCTACACCAAGCAACACGAGATATCCAGCCGCACAAGATCCGACGACTGCTCCTTCAATCGAGACGCTTGCTTCCGATACTCGCTGCACAACTGCGCGCACAATTGCCCCCTCATTGATATACGTTCAATCGATTGTCCCTTTTTAACACATGCATAAAACAACCAGGTACATTTATGCATGCCTGACACATAGGTACCTGGTACCAATGTGTCATCCCAATGTATAATTCTCGCATGATTGACGAGATTCAAGTACAGAACTTGGCGCTCATACGCGATGCGTCGTTTGCCCCCTGCCCAGGACTCACCGTTATCACGGGCGAGACCGGTGCGGGCAAAACCGCGCTGCTTTCAGCGTTGAAGCTGCTCATGGGCGCACGTGCCAGCACAGATCTCATACGCGATGGGGAAGAGACGCTGAGCGTTTCCGGTCGTTTCTTCCATCGAGAGACCCCAGTTGATGATGAGCTGATCGTGTCGCGCCGAGTCGGCGCTGACGGACGTTCGCGCGCGACGGTGAATGGCTCGATGGCAAGCATGGGCGAGCTGGCGCAGATTGTCGGTCCGACAATCGACCTTTGCGGCCAGTTCGAGCACCAGCAGCTTATGAAACCTGCAACACACGTCCATATGCTTGACGCTTGGGTTGGCGAGAAGGTGACGAACGCCTTGGCTGCGTACCAGGCTGCTTTTGCCGATGCACATGAAGCAGCAGTTGAGCTCGATCGCGTGCAAAATGCGCGGGAAACCACTACGGCAAAGCTCGATGAGGCTCGTTTCACATTGCGCCGCATTGACGAGGTCGATCCGCTCGAGGGTGAGTACGAGCAGCTTATGCACGATTTGGAAATCGCAGAACACGCAGAGTCGCTCGCGATGTCTGCAAGTGCTGCTTACGAAGCCCTGTCTGGTGATAATGGTGCCCTCGATGCGCTCAATGCTGCAGCATCCGCGCTTGAGACGGGTGGTCGCGTAGACGCCGAACTCTCAGCTCTTGCACAGTCGTTGCGCGAGGTGGGTTACGTGATCGAAGACGTGTCGGCGAGTGCTCGCGATTATCGTGACAACATCGAATTCGACCCTGAAACGCTTGCCGCTCAGCAAGAACGCTTCTCGCAGATGCAGGGCTTGTTGCGGGCTTTCGGTCCCTATATGGAAAACGTTTTTGCGGCTCGCGCAGAAGCGGCTGAAATCGTTTCGCTCGTCGACGATTCTGCCGAGCGCCTGAAGGCCGCACAGCGAAGAGTCGACGAAGCGGAAGCGGCGCTTGCCCAAGCAGCAGATGCGCTCGATGACGCTCGAAGCGAAGCTGCTCCGCGCTTTGCAGCGGAAGTGAGCGCTGTCATGGCGCGTCTCGAAATGGGCGGTGCCGAGCTTGTCTGCGAACAGCAACGTCTCGATCGAGCATCATGGACTAAGACAGGGCCATCTCAGTTCGAGTTTCTCTATCGGCCAGGCGCCGGCATGCAGGCACGGCCGCTTGCGCGCATCGCGTCAGGTGGCGAGGTCAGCCGCGTCATGCTGGCTATCAAAGTTGTACTGGGGGCGGATGACGATGTCGACACGCTCGTGTTCGATGAGGTAGATGCAGGTGTGGGCGGCGCTGTTGCCGTCGCGCTTGCCGAGGTCATCGCGCATCTTGCACGCACTCATCAGGTCATCGTGGTCACGCATCTCGCCCAAGTTGCGGTGCATGGTGATGCGCACTACGTTGTTCGCCGCCACGAAGGTGACGCAGGCGTCGAAACCCAGTTGTCTCCTATTTCGGATGAAGCCCGCGAGCACGAAATCGCCCGCATGCTTTCTGGCAGTGCAACAGAGACGTCGCTCGCGCATGCACGTGAGCTCTTGGCTTCTGCGAAACAATAGCCAGACGATACTGGTGAACATGGGAGAGTTTTCTGAGAAAGTTTTCGAAATGGTTCGTCAGATTCCCGTAGGGAAGGTGGCAACGTACGGGCTTGTTGCTCGGTTGATGGGGCGGCCGCAGTCGGGCCGCTATGTCGGCTTCGCGTTGCGCAATAATCCAACTCCTGTCGCTGACGGAGGGGAAACACCCTGTCATCGTGTGGTTTTCAAAGACGGAAGCCTCTGTAAGGGATTTGCATTCGGTGGCCCCGAAGTCCAGC
>CACZIP010000020.1 GCA_902781245.1 uncultured Coriobacteriaceae bacterium
CCCGCTCTCTCTGCTATGATTCTACTCAGAAGAACTCCGATTGGGCCGATTTAATCGCTAAAGGGTATCGGCTCTACCCCAGTTAAAGTTACTCACACGAATTGTTCGAGTAGCGCCCAGAAGCTTATAATGCCATTATGGTCAGCAATCTCGAAAGCAATGTGTTCAAGACCGCCCTCCTTTTCGAGGGCGGTAGCATGCGCGGCGCCTACACGTGCGCTGTTGCAGCCGAGCTGCTCGATCGCGGTATTTATTTCGACAACGTGTACGGCGTGAGCGCTGGCAGCTCGAACACCGTCAACTACGTCTCGCGCGACATCGACCGCACCATCTCTTCTTTTACCGATTTCATAAACATGGAGGGCATCGGTGACTGGAAGTCGTTCCTGCGGCACGAAGGCTTGTGGAACGCTCATTACATCTATCAGGAAGCTGGACTTCCTGGTGGGATGTTGCCATTCGACATCGATACGTTTGTCGCCAATCCCGCCAAGGCGACTATTTTCGCGCTCGAGCGCGACACGGGGCGCGACCTCTACTTCCGCAAGGAAGACATGAGCACCCTCGGCGACTTGATGTTGCGCGTGCGCGCAAGTTCGACCGTGCCAATCATCATGCCGCCTCCGCAGGTGCATGGACGCTACTGCTACGATGGCGGGTTTGCAGTGGGCGGCGGCCTTCCACTCGCACGCATTGCAGCTGACGGGTTCGACCGCGTTTTCATCGTGCGCACGCGCAAGCGCGGCTATCGCAAGACGGGCGACAATTCTTGGGCAAACGTGTTCTTCTGGCGTCGCCCCGCCATGCGCGAAGCTGTGCTCACGCGCAACGCACGCTACAACGAAGCGTGCGACATGATCGATCAGTGGGAGCGCGAGGGTCGAGCCTACGTGTTCTACTGCGACGAGCTGACGCTTTCGGGAAACGAACGTGATTACGACGAGCTGTGCCGAAATTACGAAAGCGGCCGTGCGCAGATAAAGCGCGAGTGGGGAAGGCTCATGGACTTTCTGGAGCGCTCGGAGGTGTAATGAACAGGGGACGGGTTCGGTGTTCATCCACGCAAGCTAAATGCCCTCATCAACCTCGTAACCGATAATGAGGCCGCCTTTGTCAGCGTAGTAGCTGCAGAGCGCCGTGCAAGGATGAATTTGCACATCGGCTTCGGGAGTCTGCTTCAAGATGGCGTCTTTCAGGGCGCTTGCGGCTGGAAGGTTCAGGCAATGGTCGATGTGCACCGTGCCGCCAATGCATCCGCGTTTGACCATTTCGTTGACGAGAGTTTTCAGAGTTCGCTTCTCGCCTCGGCAGTTATGGAGCAGTTCGACCGTGCCTTCGTCGCTTGCATGTCCGATTGCGCGAATGTTCAACACGCCGGCAATACGCGCCACATGCGCGTTCACGCGTCCGTTGTTCGCAAGGTTGTTGAGCGACTCGAGCGCGTACAGGATGCGGATGCTCTTTTGGTACTCGATTGTGCGGGTTAGGATGTCGTCATATGCGTCGCCGGCAATGATGCCTTCGCGCAACTTTTCGATGATCAACCGCTCGACAGGTCCCGTTGCCTTGCTGTCGAAGATGTGCACTTTCGCGCCAGGATGCGCTTCGATGAACTGCCTGCGTGCCATCTCCGCGGATTCGAAACTAGCCGATAGGCCGCTGCTGATCGTGATGCCGAAGATTTCATCTGCGCCTTCGAACGCCTCGAGCCATTCGTGGACATTAGGGCATGATGTGGTGGAGGGGCCTGTGTGCTCCTGAAGAGCAAGCACCATCTCTTCGCAGTCGGTTCCGATCTTGTCGATGTACTCGCGCCCGCCGAACATAATCTTGAGCGGTACGGTGCGGTAGTCGACTCCTTCGAGTTCTAGCAGGTCTGATGACGAGTCCGATACGATTCTGATGCTCATGGATGTTCCCTCCGCTTGCAATCTCCCCAATTGCATTACTGTCTAAGTATAAAATATGATGAAAGGCACCAACGATAACCATGCAAGCTAAGCTAGGTGGCCATGTCGTTGGTAAAGCGTGGTGGGAATTCGCGTTTTGAAAAATGGGGGGACTTTGCTATGAGCGTCCGGAGCTTCGTCGACCAGATTCGCCCAATTGGTCATACCGAAATGCTTTCGCTTGGTATTTCGCTTGCCGTTCTTGTTGTTGTTTCAGCAGTTATGGCTGTTATCGGCGTACCGCAGGGGATATCGCTTCTGATAACCGTGTTGCTTGTTGACATTTTCTTCTTCGTGCATGCCTGCATGATTATTGGACGTCCGGCTGCAATCAAGATGTTTCTCATTGGGATCATCGGCGCTTTCCTTTTCGAGGAATTCGTCGGTTTGCAAAGTGGTTTGTATTACTTCACCGATCTCATGGGCCCCCGAATCGACAAGGCACCGCTTGCTATTGGGCTCAGTTGGATGGCGGTGTTCTACATGGGATGGTTCATGGCAAACCTGGTGTGCGACGGCGCCCCTTCGCCGCGTAGAAACTCCATTCCTCGCATCATCGTGAAAGCAGCTGTGGCGGCACTCATCGTTTCCGCCTCCGATTTGGCCGCCGATCCGGTGAGCGTCGAAGGTGGGCTGTGGGTCTGGGTTGACGGCGGGCCGTTCTTCGGCGTGCCCTATTCCAACTATATCGGCTGGTTCTTCGTAGGGACGATCATCTTGAGCATAATCGGCATCGTCAACAGGTCGAACTGCGACGAGAGCATCGACTTTGCACCGTTCGGGCCGAAGCTGTGCTCGATAGCGCCGCTCCTTGCGTTCGGGCTTATGGGAATTACGTTCATCGTTGGCAACTACGCTGGCATCATGGGCGTCGTCGAGTTCTATGCGATGGGCGCCACGTTCCTGATTGCGCTGGTCAAATGGTTTGATTGGCTGATGAACTCGTAGAATGAGCAGGGGATGGGTAGACGTTCAGGTGAACAGGATGCGCCTGCGCCAGATTGTGCTCACATAGCAACGTCTTCGACTTTATTTGCCTTCATGAGCAGCGATCCGCCGAAGATGATCAGAATCGCGACGGCGACAATCGCCGTAATCGTTTCGATTGCAACTACGAGCGCCGGATCCAGCTCTCCACCAAAGGTTGCCAACAGCTGGATTTCGAGCAGCACGATGCCTCCAATCGATGCTGCCAGCGTCACTCGTTGGAATGCATGGCGCACGGGATCCCCCTTGCGGAACAGATAGGTATTGTAAACGGCGAGCACGGCCAATACGATGGTGAGAATCGTGAGCGCCCATGCGAGACCTGCGGTGAGCAGCATAAGCTCGTGACCGATGACGTATAGATACATGAACGACGCCATTGCAATGCCGACAATTATGAGGCAGACGCCGCATTGCCTCATCACAGTGCGTGCTGAGCGACCCTGGGGTCTTCCGAGGCAGAAAGCCATATAGAGTGTTATCAGGCCGAGGGTCAGGAAGTAAAGCGACATCGACTGTGACCATGCGCTGTGGTTGACGAAGCCGTTAATGCCGTTAATGATGGCGAGTACGAGGTTGACGCCAGCGCCGATGCAGTTGAAGAAAGACTCTCTGAACAGGTCATCGCTACCCAGGCGACGAATCGTGCGTTTGAACCAGCCCTCATCCTTCTCTTGTTCTTTGATGGCTTTTGTATCTTGCCTGGCCATACTTGCCCTTTTCTCTTATGAACTTGGAGTTCGAACCGATTGTACGCCAAGGTCGCATGGTGTGTCACAGCTGACACCACGCCAGTTCAACCACCGGAAGTCTTCAGTCGTATTACAGAATCCGTCTGAGGCATGCACCGCGCGCTCGACGGCGTTTTTCGAGCCCAAGAATGCAAACAAGCCAGGCAAAGTTGCCTGGCTCGCGAAGTTTCTGGCTCCCCGGGTAGGATTCGAACCTACAACCCTCCGGTTAACAGGGAGGGCTAGTTGGTTAAAACCCTGCTCTGGGTTCTCAGAACCGCCTTCGACATGTGGATGACCTGTGGTTTTTCTGTTCTGCGCTGTAACTGCTGTTCTGTGCTCTCAACTTCGCGGACGGGGCCTTGTTGGTCATTTGTAGGTCGCTATGTTGGTCAAATGTAGGTCAACACGGACCGACGGCAAGCTGTGGAAAACACGAGCAAGGAGGCGACCATGAGGTACACGAGCAGGGGCATGAGGCGGCGGCGCAACACGGACAAGTGGGAGGTGACCCTCTCGCACAAGGACCCGGTTACGGGCGAGCGGGTGACGAGCTACCACACCGTGGAAGCCAAGACCGAAAGGCAAGCCGAGAAGAAGCGCGACGAATTGATAATGGAGCTCGAGAGGAAAGGGGCGGCGGCGGGCTCCAAGCTGCTCGTAACTGAGTTCTTAGACATGTTCCTCGAATACAAGGAGAAGGCTGCCGTCGTGGAGCTGTCGACCATCAGGGGCTACCGCCACGAGGCGAAACTGGTCTGCAAATACGTCGGCGACGTGAAGCTCAGCGACCTGCACATCGCCGAAGTCAACGAGTTCATGGCGGGCATGACGGCGGACGGCTATTCACCGAAGAGTGTGGCCGGGTGCTTCAGGCTGCTCAAGCAGGCGCTGAAATGGGCCGTGGCGCAGGACATGCTGACCAAGAACCCGTGCGACTTCTGCAAGCCGCCCAAGCGCGTAAAGACTCCTATCAACACGTTGAACCGCGCAGACAGGACGCGAATGCTGCAGCTCGCGCGTGCGGCGGGGACGCAGCCGCTCGCGCTCGCCATCGAGCTGGCGCTCACGACCGGCATGCGACGTGGCGAGATATGCGCGCTGCGCTGGTCGGATCTGGGCGACGACTGCACCATCACGGTGAACCACGCCTTCGGCCTGAAAGATGGCGGCTTCTACCTGAAGGCGCCCAAGACGGACAGCTCGGTTCGCACCATCCCGCTGACGGGACGCATCTACGACGTGCTGTGCGCCATGAGGAAGGACTCGCTGCGAATCCTGGCTGATTTCGGCGTGCGCTACGCCGACCCGTTCATCCTGGGCACGCAGGAATCAGACAGTCGCCCATACAACCCGCAGCTGCTCGGTAAGGAGTTCGCCGCATTCTGCAAGATGAACGGCTTCGACTGCACGTTCCACGACCTGCGGCACACCTTCGCGACCATGATGATCGCAAGCGGCACCGACGTGCGCACTGTCGCGAGCTATTTAGGTCACGCGAACGTGGCGATGACGCTCAACACCTACGCAGATGTCGATCCCGACGCCAAGCGCGCGGCCGTTAGCAAGGTCGAGGACGCCTTCGATGTGGACATGTCGAGCATCGTCAACGAGGCCATGGGAGAGGAAGAGCCCGCCGCCGTCGGCGTCACGTTCACCGTCGAGCAGCTCGAGGTGATGCTCGCGATGGCGCGCCGCGCAGAGGGGGCGATGTGACCATGGAGGTGCTCAAAGCTTTGCTGCATGCCGCCTCGCGGTTTTCAAAGTGGCTGTTTCACGCCGTATTCAGCTTCATGTGAGATTGCAGATCGTCTGACAGTGAGCATCGATACTTGCAAAAAAGTTTCCATAATGGTAACTTTTTCGCATGAGAGAGATCGTATGGAACATAGACAGACTGCGCGAGATCGCACTCGACCAACACGGGTTCGTCACCACTTCGCAAGCGGAGGAATCGGGGGTGAGCAAGGCCACGCTTTCCAAGCTCGCCGCGCGGGAGCGCATCGAGCGGGTGGCCCACGGGGTCTACCGTGTGCCGCAGGTTCTCTCCAGCCATTACGACCGCTTCATGCTGGCGGTTCTCTGGACAGGCACGCCGGAGGCGCTCATCAGCCACGAGAGCGCCCTCGACATTTACGGCGTATGCGATGTGAACCCCAGGGCCATCGACGTCACGGTGCCGAAGGGAAAGAGGATATCCCGCAGGAGCGGCGAGGGCTATCGCATCCACCACGAGGACATCGCGGAAGGTGACAGGACGTGGCGGGAGGAGGTGCCCGTCGTTACTTTGGCGCGCGCCATCGAGCAGTGCATGCTGGCGGGCACGGCGACGTACCTGCTGGAGCAGGCGGCCGAGCGCGGGCTCGCCGAGGGCCTGATCGCATCGGGCGACCACAGCCGGTTGACGGAGATGCTGAGGGGGCGCTATGGCGGTTGAGGAGAACAAGGCCAACGATCTGCTCGCCGGGCTGAAGGACAAGTCCAAGGAGCCCAACTCCGTGCGCGTCCTCAACTCTTGGATTGACCGGGCAGAGCAGGAAGTTGGCGCGGAGCGCAGCGGCAGGATCGCCTGGCTCGTGGCCACGACTGTCGCCGCCGCCAAGCTGCAGCAGATCATCGACAGCGAAGGCAAGCCGCATTTCGTCATGAAGGGCGGCACCATGCTTCAGCACAGGCTGGGCATGGAAGCCCGCTCGAGCCGCGACCTCGACGGGATAGTGACCGAAGACCTCGACGACTTCCTGGAGCGACTCGACGCGACCCTCTCCGAGAGCTGGGGCCCCATCACGTTCAGGAGGACGCCCGCCGAGGTCATCCGCGTGCCCTCGAAGGTCGTGAAGCCTCGCAGGTTCGAGATGGTGCTCGAGCTTAGGGGCAAGGTGTGGAGGCGCATTACGGTCGAGATCTCGCCCGACGAGGGCGGCGCCGGCGCGTCCCAGGTCGCCTTCGAGGCCCCTCGGCTGTCCGCATTCGGCCTACCGGTTCCCGATGCACTCGTCGGCATAGCCATGAGCTATCAAATCGCCCAGAAGGTCCATGCGTCCACCGATCCGCACGACCCGCCAAAGCTCGTGAACAACAGGGCTCGCGACGTCGTCGATCTGGTATTGCTGAAACGGTTGTGCGACGAGACGGGATCTCCGCCGGCTCGGGATATCTCTCTCGCCATCAAGGATATCTTCGTATCTCGATTGGCAGAAGCCGTTGTACTCGGTCGTCCCGGACGCGAACTGCCCGCGAAGGTCATCGCCTACCCCCATTGGCAGACTGACTACGAAGATGCCGCAAAATCCGCCGGGCTCAACCTCTCCTTGGGTGAGGCAGTCGCCATTATCAACGAATGGCTCGAACAGCTCGGCGTCGCCGACTGAATCTACCGCCAGGATGATCGCGATTCTCGGACGCAACTGCAAAAACACTTCACTGGCGACAGATAGGAATAATGCATGCATTTCCTATCAGTTTGACACCTTCGACCACGGCGAAAAACTAAGTTGAACCAATTGCGACCTTCGAGGTGCTTGGTATACGATCACTGAAAGCCGTCGGAACGCCCCTCTGCGAAATGCAGGACCGTATCCTTCCACTCTGCAAGCTCACCGACATTCTCGACTTTGTGGCCTATCGTAAATCTTTACAGCCTCAACAAATCTCCATGCATCTTTCGACTGCCCATCTTGCTGTTTGTAAACATACAAGGCGTTAAGATTGTCACGCCCACCCGTCTTGAATGCCTTTTCGACTATCTCATAGGTGTTCTTTGGATTCGTCGTAGCGAAAACATTCACACGAGAGCCTGGAGGTAGTTTCCTCACAACGTTTGTTACGTCATCAACAAGCTTCGGGCTATATCGCCTAGCAAAAGACGTCGTGTTCGCAATTCTTCTTACGGTAACCGCAGCGTTTTCTCGACAAGCATCAGGCAAGAGCTCGAATCCTATTGGAAAAGTGTCGCTTATGAGCAAGTTCACCTCTCCCGGCTGATCAGAAGAACTAGGAAAATCAGCAGAATCGGGAAGAGGAGATGCCTCAATTAAATCGTCCTTATCAGATTCTTCGGTTATCTCACCACAATCGTATTTATCAAAAGTGTCATTCAAAACCAACTTGAATTGCGTTGCGATAGGAACTCTGACCAAGCTGCATGTGCCATATCCGAGTATTTTTGAACAGAGCCAGTACCACAGCATCGTATGATCGTGATATCTGTTTCCCCTATTTAGAGTTCGGCTTCTGTTCAGCCGATGGAATGCCGCGATGGTCATGAAAAGGAGCACCACTCCGATGTATACGTTCCCGCCTCGAACGGCATAGTACACGACCAGCGCAAGAGGATCCAAAGTCGGGTTATCGGGCACTACAACTGTATATTGAAAATCCAGCAGGAACGGCAACGACAGAGCGCCGATCAAGATTGCAAACTCCGCAAGCTGGCCACAACTGTCCTGTAACCAATTATAGAATTTCATAGCCCCAAATCGCCCCATTTCCGCCTAGCCATCAGGCTCACTTGCTTATCCGCCGGTCCAAATGCCCAAAAACCAATCTCATAGGTTCCCGCAATCGCATGGTACTGCACCGAGCGGGCGAAGTCCTCGCCCCGTATTCGCGACCAGTTTCGCAAGTCCTTGACAGAGGGTTCCGGCGACCTTTCAGGATGTGTATGCCATTCTCCGATATATGCGTATATGCATTCGTCTTTGTTCAGCTCATTGTAGAAAACTACGTGTGAGGCATCGCGCCGGTCGAAAAAATGCCGTCCTCGGCGATCTCTGGGCATGGGACTTGTCATATGCTCGACCACGACAAGGTTTCCCTCGATTAGCTCCCTCCCAATGAGCACGCCTCCCGATTCCCTGCGGAACGGTCCGTTCTGAACATGGCGTCTTATGGTTAGAAGAATCTCGTCTTTGATGCTGAGACGCTCATCTATTCCGACGAATAGCATCAAATCTCCTCCACGCAACTACGGTTCGAGAAACAGTCAATTCGTCTGGACGCACGAAGTTCGGCCTGCTCGTCGTATGCGGCGCTCGTGTGGAACCCCGCTTGGGAAAACCAGTGCCCATCTCCCTTTTCGGAGACGACAACGCCTTCGCTCAGTATTCCAGATGATGCGTTCTTGATAAGGCTTGTGACAAGGAGAGAAGATCTGACCGATACGTCGTTGCCGTATGGAACATACGAACCGCCGCATCCGCGCGTCCTCCGCTCGAAATGCTGCCCCCTCTCGCAGTACGAGGTCAGTTCGTATAAGCCGTCTTCGTCCCTGCCGAACAGGCTGCAAAAGGTTGCATCATCTTCAGTAGCATAATTTCTTCCTGGGACAAATGCTGCGTGGCAACCGATGTCAAGGGGCTCGTTCCATGCGTAGAACGTATCGACAGCGATCTGCTCTTCAAGCAGTAAGCGGTCGAGTGCAATGTTCACCGAATGGTTGCCTGTTGCGGAAACTATGACGTCAAACCTCCTTAGATCAATGGAGCCTTCCCGTACTGTCCGCTCAATCCTCTCGCGAATCACATCGACGTGCATTCCGGGAACAGTCGATGCCAATCTGTTCTTCAGCGCGAAGACCTTGCTTTTCCCGACTGATTCCTTGCCAAGCACGTGCCTGAAGATGTTCTCCTCTGTAAACTCGTCGGGATCTATCAGCGTAATATGGTCGCATCCCGCTTTGGCCAGCATAACGGCAACATGCCCGCCGATTGATCCGCAACCGACGAGCAGCACCTTCTTGCCTTCGAGGGAGTTTGCCTTCATGCCCACATTGATCCTGGAAAAATCACCACTAATTGGTTCTGCAGTCCTTCCCATGAGAGTCCCCTTGTCCACCCGTTTGACGGAGAGGGGGATTACCTCGGCATCATGCTCAATGCTCAAACTGCCTCTATTTGCCATAAGCCCTCCAGCTTTTACAAGAACTGCGATGTTAACCACTGTTCCATCGGGCTCTTCGATATGGAAAACCGCCGTGAAAGGCACTTTGCATTTCTTCATGATGCGGTGGACATCGGTTGCGGGTACAAGGGAGAGCAGCCCGTTGACGTACTCCAACGAGAGCCGCTCCCTGAAATCGGGCGGGTACAACGGCTCCTCTGCTCGAGTCGAGAAATAAGCCCCGTTGCGAACAGTACCACCCCAACCCCACTCGTTGTCGATGTCTATCGAGCACGCCGCTTCAACCGTTAAGCTCCCGTCAGCCAGCGCCTGCACGTTTGCCGCCTCGTCCAGGCGCTTGTTCTTCCGGCGGCCCCTTCGGCTGCCCCTTGACGATTGCCCGTTCTTCGTCACCGTATGAATAGTGCGCGATCCCTCCGACAGGGGGACGTCCAAGACGCACAGGCCTTTTCCGGGTAGCCGCATCCAGTAGGCTTCGAACTCCTCAATGAAATCGTGTTCGTTTGCCCTGGAGAGGCCATCGCCGATTAGCTTCACGGCACGTTTTACGCACTCTGCAAGGAGGCCTTGCAACCCGCCGCTTTCGGAATCGATAAGCACCAGATCGAGGTCGAATAGGCAGAGCTTCCCGTCCTCTTCCACATGCGGGATGAACGGGAACCCGTCCATGTATCCTTGGATATAGAAGTCGAAGAGGCGCGTATCCCAATCCTCGGGAATGCCGATCACAATGGGATGGCTCTCTGCACCAACAGCGAGACGGCACCTCGCCAGCGCCATGTATGGGCGACCGCCGTAATTCAGTCCGCTTGAACAATCGACTCGCGCCGTCTCTATTTCCCGGAGGTCGAGTAGCGCGTTTTCGATTTCGGCCCCAATGGGTTCGGGAGGTGCGGCCATGAATTAACCCGAGCTGCTTGTCGCGGGTATGAAGGGAACTTGCTTCTTCGACGTTTCCGATACGCTGGGTATCGAGAAATCGTTGCCGAAGATTTTGGATAGCTTGCGGCACTGCTCGGCCAAGTCGGGTTCTTTGGCAACGGCGTCGAGGTCTCGGACGAGTTTGTCGACCTTCTTCTTGAACCCCGTCTTTTGATGCTCGCTCATTTTCTCGAAGACGTCATTGCCAGGCTCAAAGCGAAGGCTGTTGGGCAGCCCGAGCTGAATGTCGTAAACAGGATCTCCGTTCTCGTCGTTATCTGCTGTGAAGAACATATCCTGTATCGCCTTAGAAACATCGATAACCGCTTGCAGATCATTATCCTTATGAAACGTGAAATGATCGGCAGCGATCAGCGTAATGCCGATGCTAGGCGGTTCGCCGTGCCCATCGGAAGCAAATTTACGCATTTTCCATTGCTTCAGATAGCGAATCACCCGTCGGAATTGCTCTCGCTTTTCGCCCTCCTCAATTGCGTCATTGATATAGTCGACGAGTTTAACGGGGTCGGCCGCTTCCCAATAGGAATCTTCGCCTGTTTTGCCCTTCGCTATGTACATTTGACCGTCGGCGTCAAGATGGTCGTCGTAAGCGTAGGAAACCAGGTCCACGTGATAGGCGGCCTCGCCGTCCTTCTTGTAGGTAACAGTGACGCAGGGGTTCTTGATCGTCGCCCCATATTCAGTGTGGTGCTTGAGGATATCGTAGATGGTCTGCTTGTACTCGAAAGGATCAGCTTCCTCCTTGTCAACTTGGAAGCGTAACGCTACGTCGATGTCGAACTCGCGATCATCGGTGGGCTTTACTCCGAGATGCATGGCATAACTGCCCTGAGAGAACTCCTTGAAAACGGGAAGATCATCGCTGTCCCTCAGCTTACCGAGGAGAACATCCCGTTTCGTCCTCAAATCCTCAAGATCGCTATCGGAGAGCCTGATCTTTTCGTCGAACTTCTCGAATTCCGCTTGGAGCCCCATAGTGCCTCCTGTTCAGCCGTTCCAGCACGCGTATTGATCCCCGCTGGCGCAGCAGCTACCTAATTACTGCTGCGTATAATAACATAGAATAGACTGATAAACGAAAATTTCGATACAAGGATGACATTATCTGCGCGCAGGTGTGTTATTCTGGAGCTACAGTTCGCTCGATGCTGTGGAGGACAAGCAGTGCTTTACTCGTTCGAGATATCCAATTGGCGCTCATTTAAAGGTGAGGCGCGTATCAAATTTCACGCCTCTCGCGAGCAACGCTTCAGTGAGCAGCTTGCAAAACTGCCGCCAAGATATGGCAAAACGCGCATTCTGCCAACAGCCGCGGTCTTTGGCCTTAACGCAGCGGGGAAGACGGCCTTTTTCGATGCACTGGCATTTTTGCAGAGGCTTGTCGTGAACGGCACGGAGATTGACCGGGCAATTCCTCGTGAGCCGTATCGCTTGGATCCCGTCTGCCAAACTTTGCCCACAACTATCAGCGTTCAGATGGTGATTGATGATTTGCTCTATGCCTACCGGGTGCAGGTGGATAGCTCGCGTGTGCTGAAAGAGTCGCTTTCCGTGCAGCGATCCCACTCCTCCGAGAAGGTATTTGACCGCGATGGGCAGTCGGTTTCTTTTGGCAAGAACTACAAGTCTGACAGGAACGCTTTTATTGCCGATGGAACAAGGGCAAATCAGTTGTTCTTGCATAATGCCATCGCCCAGAATGCCAACGAGTTTCGGCCTGCGTACGATTGGTTCGCAAAGAGCCTTACAGTTATCGGGGCAGACTCAACTTTCACCTCGCAATCCCGAATGCTGGTCAGGAGAGATTACCAGGAATATATCAACGAAAGGCTAGCGCGGTACAATGTGGGCATCGCATCGATATCGCTCAAGGAATGTACATTAAGCGACATCCCCGAGGTGCCGCCGGAAGATATCCATGATTTCATAAACGAAGTTGGCGACAACAGCGCGGCGAGTCTGCAGCTGACTGTCTACACCAATAGGCGCGGGACGGAAATCTATTTCGTGGACGTAGACCACGGTGAAGTGCGCTACAGCAAGATGCAGTTGATGCATCGTAGCGTTACTGGCGAGCTGATTCCGTTCGAACTTGATGATGAGTCGAAGGGAACGCAGCGCCTCATAGAGTTGTTGCCGCTTTTTTTCGATCTGGAGAGTCGCGAACACCATTCCATTCCGGAACGAGTGTACATAGTGGACGAGATTAGCATCGGTTTTCACACCTCGATGACCAGTGACCTCATCAACGGGGTCTTAACGAAATGCACGGCAGCCACTCGCAACCAGCTCATATTCACCACTCACGATCTTTTGCTGATGGACGAAAGGCTCCTGAGGCATGACGAGATGTGGATTTGCGATAAGACGGCGGACGGCGTTTCGTCGCTCAAATGCGTTGGTTCACAACCTGGCGTACGTACCGATTCACGAGCGCTAAGGGATTACAGGCGGGGGCTATTCGGGGGCACTCTCACGTTGATGTCGGATTCAATCTGAGCTGCTTATTGCTATAGATTTCGAATCATAGCCGAAGCGACCCTCTGGCTCTATCAGGGTTGAGTGTTTCTGCTGTTTGTGGTGCAACGACTATGACGGTGGGCTGGGGTGTTGACTGCAAGTAGAGAGCGCACTTGTATGCGATTGCTCCATGGCCTTCGAACCGAAGGCAGCCCGTGATGGAAAGTGGGGCAGTACCGTTATAGATTGCGAAGAAGAGCCGCGTTAACGGTCCTTCTCTTTATCCGGGCGATTGCCGTCCTGTGTCTTGGGCACGAATCGAGGTTATAGGTTGAAGCACCAGCATTCAAGGATATCGTCGCGTACATGGATGAGCTGGAGGGCTTATTAACGCCTAGCGATGAAGGAAATTGATGGGAATAATGCATACACTTCCTATCAATTTGACGCCTTCCCCATGGCAAGAACCTTGCCCATGTTGGTCATTTGTCGGTCACATGTCGGTTTTGACCAACAAGAAAGGCCAACCACAACGGGTTGACCTGGGGTTTCTGGCTCCCCGGGTAGGATTCGAACCTACAACCCTCCGGTTAACAGAGGCTCTGACCTGGGGAAACGTGCTCTCAGAGCTCTCAAAACCCCTGCTGAAATGTGTGCGACCTGTGGTTTCTCCTCTCAGGCCTCTCACTGAATATCAGCGCTTTCGTTCTTTCCGACGCGCGCTTGTCGGTCATTTGTCGGTCGTATTGTCGGTCACGATGTCGGTCAAATTTCGGCTGCGGATGGCTGTGGAAAACCGCGAGGGAA
>CACZIP010000021.1 GCA_902781245.1 uncultured Coriobacteriaceae bacterium
GGCAAAGTGACTCATTCTGAGGGGGAACTGTTTAGAGCATGTGAGCGCGCAGGTAGTCGCCATCTTGTGGCATGAGATATGCCGGGGCGATGTCGAACACCGTGAACGCACCCTGCTTGCCTTCGGCAGCCAAGCGCGCAACCGCGCGTGCGTAAGCAGTGAGCACGCTGCCGGTGAACTCGGGGTTCGAGTCGAGCTTCAGCGAGTACTCGATGACGTGCGAAGCGTTGTCGCTCGTCTTGCCGCTGCGGAGGACGAACCCGCCATGCGGCATGGCAGCATGGTCGCGGTCGAGCTCCTTCTGGGTGATGAAGTTCACGGTCACGTCGTACTCGTCGAAGTAGTTGGGCATGTTGACGATCTCTTCAGTCACGCGATCGATGTCAGCGCCCTCCTCGAGCACGACCCAGCACTCGCGCGTGTGCTTCTCACGCGTCGTCAACTCGGGATTCTTACCAGAGCGGGCAGCCTCAAGCGCCGATTCGACGGGAATCGTGTACTGCTTGGCGTCGGCCACGCCCTCGATGCGGCGAATCGCATCGGAATGGCCTTGGCTGATGCCGCGGCCCCAGAACGTGTAGTCGGCGCCATCGGGCAAGAACGCGTTGCCGTAAAGACGGTTGATCGAGAACAGGCCTGGATCCCAACCGCACGAGATGAGCGCCGTCTTGCCAGCGCCGCGAGCAGCAGCGTTGACAGCAGCGAAATGCTCGGGGATGTGCGCGTGCGTGTCGAAGCTGTCGATGACGTTGTACCACTGAGCGTAGTGCGGCGTCTGTTTGGGCAAGTCAGTCGCGCTACCGCCGCAGATGACGAGCACGCCGATGTCGTCGGCCTTGCCATCCTCAAGTTCTTTCGCGCTGCGCACCGAAGTGCCTTCGAACTGAGTCTTGACCGTGGAGGGGTCGCGTCGCGTGAAAATGCCAGCGAGCTCCATGTCGTCGTTCTTCGAGACTGCCAGCTCGACGCCACGACCAAGATTGCCGTACCCGAGAATGCCAATGCGGATTGCCATGTTTACTCCTGAGATCGCAGGTCTTGATTTCTTTAGCACAACAGAGAATAGCATGCGTTTGAGCATGGAAATGCAAACTTAACAATACGGTTGCGTGCACGGTTGCATGTGGAAATCGATTGGTCTGACCTTCGGTGACGCCGATTTGAATCGCGCGAAAACGCAATCCTCCAACATGATGATTTTGCTCTGATGACGTAGAGGAAACGTGACGTTTCAGACGCGCGCCTATAATCGTAAATATGACTACGAGAAGAACAAATACAGACCGCACGTCGACCGAACGCGATGGCAGACGGGAACGCACGTCATCGACACGTCGCAGCTTTATGGATCGCGTGCCATTGCTACATCGCGACAGCTCCGAGCAAGCATCATCCGAGCGCCGCAGCCGCACCGAGCGCAGGAGCTCGGGCGATCAGTTGCGGATGGCAGAGCCCACTTTCACCAAGCAAACGCGCCAACGCGAGGAAGAGCGCCGCAACCGCCGCACCATCCAGCAGGTCAACCCAGTGCGCAAACTCATCAACGACTGGTTCGACCGACTCGTCGGAGCCGTCTCGGACGGCAGCCTCGCAGGTCAGGAAGAGGAATACGCATCGGGTCGCACGAAGCGCGACTTCATGTGGAACACGATCGGCTTCGCTGCTTGGGGCATGGTCTTCCCCATTCTCACGATTGTCGTGACGCAGCTTGCAGGCGTCGAGCGCGCCGGCATGTTCTCGTTCGCATTCGTCATTGCGAACCTGCTGTACATCCTTGCAAACTACGGCGTTCGCACCTACCAGGTCAGCGACATCGAGGAATACCATACGTTCGCGGATTACCAAGTCAACCGCATTGCGACCTGCATAATCATGATGATCGTCGGGTTCATCATCACGAAGGTGCTCGGCTACACTGGCGAAATGTTCGTCATGTGCATCGGCATCTTCGCATACAAGGCCATCGACGCGCTCGGCGAAGTCTATGAAGGCCGCCTGCAACAGGTCGACAAGCTCTATCTCGGCGGCATCTCGCTGACCATCAGGTCGGTTGCAGCGTTCATCCTCTTCTCGCTGCTGCTCGTCATAACGAACGATCTGGGTGTCGCATCCATCGCCATGGCAATCGGCGCGGGCGCGAGCTTCCTGTTCCTCACGTTCCCGCTGACGATGTTCGAAACGCCGCGCTCGCAAGCGCCAAACCTCCAGTCCGTGCAAATGCTGTTCCGCGAGTGCTTCCCTGTGTTCCTGGCGCTGTTCCTGTATGCGCTCATCGACAACATGCCGAAATTCGTCATGCAGGGAGCAGGGCTGCCCTACGACAACCAGCTCTATTTCAACGCGTTGTACTTCCCTGCCATGGCCGTGCTGATCATCGTCGGCATGATCTACAAGCCGCTGCTCGTGAAGATGGCCAACGTGTGGGCCGACGAATCGCGTCGCAGCCGGTTCGACCTGATCATCATCGCCATGGTCGTGCTCATCATTGCGATTACCTTGGTCGGAATCCTGCTCATGGCTTGGATCGGCATCCCCATCATGAGCTTCCTGTACGGCATCGATTTCGAGCCGTATGCGCAACTGGCCTACATCATGCTCGCCGCAGGCGGCGTGACGGCACTCATCGATTTCCTCTACCAGGTCATCACCATCCTCAGGCGCCAGCAGGTTGTCATGGGGCTGTACCTGATCACGTTCGGCTTCTCGCTGCTCGTGCTCATCCTGATGACCACGATGATGGAGCTCGAGGGAGCCGTTGTGGGCTACCTCATCGTCATGAGCATCCTTGCTATCTTGCTCGTGCGCGAGTACGTGACGCAACGTCTGAAGTTTTCCCGTGCGAAAGGCAGGCGCTAAATGGCAGACCTCTCGAAGCTCAAGATTGCGCTGTGTCAGATCGAGCCGGTGCAAAGTTGCCCCTCGTCGTACGAGACATCGCTTCGCCAGCTCACCACACGCGTCAAGTTGACCGGTGCTGATCTGGCCATCTTCCCTGCGCCTTCGAAAGACGCCCTTCCCAGGCTCGTTGCCATGAACGGCTCCATCTTGCTCGAGGAAGAAGGTCGCGCAACGCTTTCGGCTGAAGGCGAGCTGTACCACATCGCCCTTGGCAGTGCGCAGGACGACTGCGACTTTGCGGTGGTTTCGGATTGGGAACCTTGGACTCTTGCCAGCGCATCGCAGGAAGCCACGAGCGCTGGCATTGCGTGCCCGACGGTCATCTCGAATCCCATCGGCATCGAGAACGCCGACAAGCGAGTCGTCGTCTTCGACGGAGCCTCGCGTGCGCTCGCAGCCGACGGAACCGTGATTGCGCAGCTGCGCGATGATTTCACGGGAGATTTCACGCCCCTCACGTTCGCGCACGGCGGCCGCATCGCCGAACCGTGCGACATGAAGACGCTGCGGGCCCTGGTTTCGAGTATCAGGCGTTTCGACGCATTCGTCCTACCCTGGCAGCCGAAATGGGTTATCGGCCTGTCAGGCGGTCTCGACAGCAGTGTGGTTGCCTCGTTGCTCGTGATGGCGCTCGGCCCCGAGCGCATCGTCGGCTACAACCTGGCCACACGCTACAACAGCGATGCGACCAAGGCCAACGCTGCTGCACTTGCGAATGCGCTGGAAATCGAGCTGCGCAATGGCTCGATCGAAGAGCTCGTCCACGCCACGGGTGCCACACTCGACCAGTACGGTTATGGCGAAGACGCCCTGAGTGGCCTTGTGCTCGAGAACGTGCAAGCGCGCCTGCGCGGCCATGCGCTTTCCACGTTCGCGGCTGTCGAGGGAGGCGTCATCGCCAACAACGGCAACCGCATCGAAGCCGCACTCGGCTATGCGACGCTCTATGGTGATGCAATCGGCGCTCTGGCTCCAATCGGCGATTTGACGAAGGTCCAACTGTTCGATTTGTCGCGCCAAATCAACGAGGTGTTCGAGCAGGAAGTCATTCCCGAAAACCTGCTTCCCATCGAGACCGCTGACGGCTTCATCTGGGAAACGATGCCTTCAGCCGAGCTGGCCGATGGGCAGCGCGACCCCATGAAGTGGTTCTACCACGACTGGCTCGTGGCGCAGCTGCTCGACGTGACGGCAGGAGACCCCTGCCCCATCATGCAGGGCTACCTCGATGACCGTCTGGCTTCGACGCCTGTTGCGAAATGGCTCGAGTTCTACGGCCTGGCGAACGACCCAGCCGCATTCATGGCCGACCTCGAGTGGGTCACGCGCAGCATGCGCACAGCAGCTTTCAAGCGCATCCAAGCGCCTCCGGCCATTCGCATTGCAAGCCCTGCTTCCGTTGCATCGTCTTCCGAGTGGCAAGGCACGCTCGAACCATCCGAGCACTACCTTGAGCTGAAAGCGCAAATCCTGAGAATCCGCTAAACGAAGTTAGAGGGCGAATGGCATTATCGTCCATGCTCGATCTCAACGCGACCAGAAAACAAAGCATTCCTTCAACACAAAAGGACCGCCACGCAAATCGTTGGCGGTCCTTAAACGTTTACTCAGCGGTTTCGCCGAAAGATGTTAAGCGATGTCCTCCTGCTTGAGCAGCTTGAAGCCAGCATCCTCGATGGCCTTCGCGGCGGCAGACGCCTCTTCAGCACCGCTGATCTTCAACACGTCGCACGCCATGTCGCCACTGAGCGAGAAGCAGTAGCCGTACTCGATGTTCTGATCGAGCTCGTCGAGCTTGGCAAGCAGCCTCGCCAATCCGCCCGGCTCGTTCGGCACGCCAATGGCAGCAACCTTCGTCGAAATGGCACGGTAGTCGGCAGCGGTCAGCACGTCGAGGGCACGCTGCGGGTCATCGCAGATGATGCGCACGACACCGTAGTCGGTCGTATCAGCGATGACGAGCGAGCGCATGTTGATATTGGCCCACGCGAGCGTCCGGCACAGCGCCGCCAGGCGGCCTTCGGAGTTCTCAAGGAAGACGGTAATCTGATCGATCATGATTAGTTCACTCCTTCACGCAAATCGATGACACGCTTGGCCTTGCCCTCGGAACGAGGAATCGATTTCGGCTCGACGACCTTGACCTTGACGCCGACGGACAGCGCGGTCTTGAGCTTGGCTTCGAGCTCCTTCTGCAGACGCTCGATTTGGCGGATCTCGTCGAAGTCGAAACCCTGCTCCATCTCGACCTTGAGCGTGACGCGGTCGAGATGCGCGACTGTAGTCAGCTCGATCACATACCAGCTGGACAGCTCGGGCATCGTCTTCATGACGTCCTCGATCTGCGACGGGAAGACGTTCACGCCGCGGATGATGAGCATGTCGTCGGTGCGGCCATGCAGGCGGTCAATGCGACGATGCGTGCGCCCGCAAGCGCACTCGCCGGGAATGATGCGCGTGATGTCGCGCGTGCGGTAACGCACGACGGGAGTGGCCTCGCGGTCGATGGTGGTGATCACGAGCTCGCCCCACTCGCCATCGGGCAGCACTTCTCCGGTGTCGGGATCGATGATCTCGGCGAAGAAGTGGTCCTCAGCGAGATGCAGACCATTCTGCTCCCAGCATTCGATGGCGACGCCCGGGCCCATCGTCTCGGTCAGGCCGTAAACGTCGAGCACCTTGAAGTCGAGCTTCTTCTCGAGGTCGGCGCGGAAGTTGTCGGAGAACGCCTCAGCACCGTGGATGCCGGCGCGCAGCTTGAAGTCCTTCTTCGGGTCGAGACCCATTGCAATGGCCGTGTCGGCAATGTGCATGGCGTAGCTGGGCGTGCAGCACAGGATGGTCGTGCCCAGCTCGCGCATGACGCGGATCTGGCGCTCGGTGTTACCAGCGCTCATCGGGATGGTCATACAACCAGCCGCGACGCCGCCGTAATGGGCGCCGAGACCGCCGGTGAACAGGCCGTAGCCGTAACACACTTGCATAACGTCATCAGCGCCGCCGTTGGCGAACTCGACGCCGCGGGCGAAGCAATCGCCCCAGATCTCGAGGTCGTGGTCGGTGTAGCCGCCAACCGTGGCGATGCCAGTCGTGCCGGACGACATGTGAATCTCTTTAACCTCGGAAAGAGGCACAGCGAAGAACCCGTACGGATAGTTATCGCGCAGGTCCTGCTTTGTGGTAAAAGGAGCTTTCGCAAGGTCCTCGAGGCTCTCGATCTCGTATGGGTTAAAGCCTGCAGCATCAAACGACTTCTTGTAAAACTCGACGTTCTCGTAGCATTTGATGACTGTCTTCTTGACCCCCTCGAGCTGGATAGCCTCGATTTGATCATGGGGCAGCGTCAGGATATCCTGCTGTCTGCTCATCTGATCCACCTTTCCTTTCGGGGTGCGCAAACCCCATTTGCCTTATGCGCTTCGGGGTATCATAGCGCAACCGCTCATACACCCATCTTTGTTAATTTTTAATTTACAAACCATGACAGTTTTTCCATCAAACACGGGTTTACTGTCCTGATTGAAAAGGACGCATCGGTCGAACAGCATCCTATCGACCGTAGCATCACTCTAGTTGAAATCTTCGCAGCTGCACCTTACTGCAAGCTGTACGGCTCAGCTCTATCGGCAAGCAGCTTGGCGGCCGCACGCCAACCAGGCAAGATGCGATCGAGGTGCTCGCGGAATTCCATCTCCGACAACGGAGAGAGTTTCTCGAATTCCTTGAGGATCGTGTACACCAGGCAGTCGGGCGGATACGGCAAAAGGTCGGTCGACAGCCACAACGCTCCCGCTTCATACGCCGACCAACGACCGCGCATGGCACGCATGCGAACCGGTGGGACGTTCATCCCGGGCAACACGGAAGCCGCGAAATCATTCGCCATCGACGTCGCGTTGCGCATGAGCACACTTTCTGCGTACCCATTAAAGGCCAAGCGCGCCTCGTCGTAGTTCTTCGGGTGGACGACGTAGAGCGTGAGCAGCGAGATGTCAGCCTTCAACGAATACTTCGCCGTGGCGCGACCGCGAGCCACGTTCTTCATCCTCTTCGTCGCCAGCGGATACACCCTCAGCTGGAACGGGCGGCCCATGACATAGGCGACATCGCCGGTCTGGAAACGGCATTTTCCATACGAGCTCTTCGAAAAGCGCTTCAGCATGTCCTGGCGCATCTCCTCGACCGCGACGACTCGCTCGGTGAAGAAGTCAACGATCGTTTTCACTTCTATGGTGCGCGATGCCATGATGTACGGCTCGGCCGTCGGCGGCGTCAACGCCACGAACAGATCGGGCATTCCCGCACGGATGATGGGCACTTCGACCTCGATGCCTTCCGGCGTCTTGTAGTTGATGCGCTCCTGCGACTTCTGATTCCCGGCACCCTCTGTCATGTTGCGCTCCCGCCTGCAGCGTGCTGCGTCGAAAAGGGACACGCCCTTTTGCATACAAATCTCTATCGCCCATCGTAATATGTTAAAAAGGGACTGTCCATTATTTACACAAACCCAGATAGAAGGCCTAGGCGATGAAGAAGCACACGTTCACGTTCATGGGAACCGGCGCAGGTTGCGGCGTGCCGGCGTTCTTCTGCGAATGCCCCGCATGCGAGGAAGCGCGCAGCAATCCACGTGCACAACGTGGAGATTGCGGCGTCATGGTCACAGGTGAACAGCGCACGCTCATCGACACGCCGCCTGACATCCGCCATTACTTCAACCGCGAAGGCGTACGGTACATCGACAACCTCATCTACACGCATTGGCACTTCGACCACGTGGGCGGCCTCGGCGAGCTCGAGTACATGGTACAGCTGCTGACGAAGCAACCCATTCCCACGTTCGCAAGCCCCTACACGCTCGAGAGCATCGGGCGCGAGTTCGAATACATGATGTACTGCCTCGCCCGCTGCGAGTGGAACCCGTTCGAGGAGCTCGAGCTCGACGGCGTGAAGTACACTGCGCTGCCCGTCACGCACGCGCCGGGCACGTACGGCTACTTGATCGAAACCGAGGAAACCCGTCTGTTCTACGCGAGCGACACGGGCAAGTTGCCCGACGAGACCGCCGAGCGCATCCGCGGTGTCAACATCCTCGCGATGGATGCGACCTATTGGAAGGAAAACGGCTTCCCGCAATCGCATCACAGCGTACAGGAAACGATCGAGGAAGGCCTCGCACTCGATGCGGGCAAGATCTATCTGACGCACCTGTGCATGCACTATTCCGAGCCGATCACGCTCGCCGAACTCGAGGAATACTGCGCGCAATACGACGGCCGCGTCGCCCCCGCCGCAGATGGATTGTCGTTCGAAATCTAAATGCGATGAGTCATTGGGACAGTCCCAATGACTCATTATCAGATGAACAGGGGACGGGTTAAGTGTTCACGCGTTTCGCGTGAACACTTAACCCGTCCCCTGTTCATCTGTCCCCTGATACAACAGCTTACTCAATGATGGTGATACGCCCCTGGGGCTCCGCGTATGTTTCGGGAACCTCGTGGTCACAAGGCCCGGCGAGATAACCCGTGAACACCTCGTAATCGAAGTCGCACATGATTCGGTCTTCCGCGTCAGCAGCCTGTTTGAACGTATAGTACGTGTCGCCACCCTGACTGAGGAATTCAGTCGTCGCTATCGAATACACGTCATCTGCTGCCCACGCGCGGTCCCCCACCTGCTCGATCGTCACGCGAGAGCCCGGAGAAGCCGGAGATGCATACGTCGAATTGGGGTAGGTATCGCCCTCTTCGTAGGGCACGGTTGTATCTACCGTGAACTTTATTCCTGCTACCTGGGGGAACGCACCGATATAGGAGTCCTCACCAGCATTTTGGCAACTGGCTTCGATCGCTTCGAGCAATTGTGCTCCGGTGAGCTTCAAAATAAGTACCTGATCCGCAAACGGAAACACCTCTTTGATATCGGCAAGTGTGATCTCGCCCTGCTCTATGGACTGGCGTATGGCTCCACCGTTCCACACCGCTCCATCCAGCTTCATGCCCGATGACTGCTCCGCACCCCACGCTGCCGCGTCACAGACGAAATCACCGAGGTTTGTCTCGTGCGAGCGAACATCGCTTCTCTCCCCGTCGAGCTTGAACTCGGTATGCCCGAGCTCTACTTTCAACTCGCTTTCCACCTGGTCATCCACCTGGTCGATAATCGACTGTGTCGCCTGGTCGATGCCATCGTAGCTGCCATAAGGCATTGACTGATCATCCGGCAGACCCGAATCGATAACGACAACGCCTATGTTGGCCATATAGCAGCCGGTCTCGACAAGCAGCGTCCCAGCAACCTCTTCGCTGACGAGCTTATGATCATGACCATCTATGAACAGGTCGATGCCCTCGACTTTGTTGAGGAGCTCGCGGCTTGTGCTGGGAGCGCACGCCTCCAGATTTCCCAAGTGCCCCAGGCATATCACAAGGTCGCACCCCTGGTTGCGGAAGTCTTCAACCTGCTTGCGAGCACAATCGAAAAGATCGTCACCAGCAAGGAATCGGAACTTCTCCGTGTATACGGGCTTTGCGTTCGTCATTGTCGCAGGCGTCGTCAAGCCGAAAACACCGACCTTCGTGCCATCGGAAAGATCAAAGGTCTTCGACGGGGGGAAGCGCAATTCGCCTGTTTCAGCCAAAAGCACGTTGGCCGAGATGAGCGGGAATTGAGCCTCCTGCTCAAAGGATGCGATATTGTCGTCGCCTCGATCGAATTCGTGGTTGCCGACGGTCATGAGGTCGTAACCACATGAGTTCATGAACGTGATGGCAGTCGCGCCATTTGACTGATCGACAAGCGGCATGCCCTGCGTTGCATCTCCGGCGTCCACGAGAAGGACGTCATAACCCTTGGCTTCCCAATCAGCCTTGAGCTGCGCCACAGCCGCCATCGAGAAGTTGCCCGAATTATCGTCAGTCGCTTTCACCTCGACGTCATGGCCATGGCTGTCGTTGGTGTGAATGATGGCGAGCATCGGGCTTGAAGCCTGCGATACGCTGCTGCTCGATTGGCTGGAAGCTTGACTGGCACATCCCCACATCGGCCCCAAGGCAGCCGAAGCCGCGAGAAGCCCGAGTCCCTTCACGAAGTACCGCCTGGTAATCTGCACGCTCACTGCCTGCCTCCTTCACTTGGCAAACACGCTGAACAACCACAGGGCGCAACAAGAACTTGCCCGCCACTCGACGTCGTCTTATTGATGCATTTTACGTCATCAATACCTGGTCGCACCATCAAGCAAAAGAAACCAGCTCCAAAAAGAAGCGGCCCGCTCGAAAACGGGCCGCCTTGCTTGTCGCATTATTAAGCGAGCGATTAGTTGCCAGCAGCGCGGGCAGCCTGGTACTCGTCGACGAGCTTCTTCTGGACGTCGGCCGGAGCCTGCTCGTAACCGTTGATCTCGATGGTGTACGAACCCTGGCCACGGGTCATCGAGCGCAGGTCGCGCGTGTAGCCGTAAACCTCGGCGTACGGCGCGCGCATGATGATCGTGGTCTCGCCAGCGTCTGCGGCGTCGGTGCCGACGATGCGGCCGCGGCGGGTGGAGATGTCGCCCATGACGGTGCCGGCATACTCGTCGGTGACGGTGACGCGCAGGTCAGCCATCGGCTCGAGGATGACCGGGTTGGCCTTCTCGCAGCAAGCGCGGAAGCCGATGCGGGCAGCAGTCTTGAACGCCATTTCGTTCGAGTCGACGGAGTGATACGAGCCGTCATAGACGGTGCACTTGATGTCGACCATCGGGTAACCGGCGAGGAAGCCCTCGGCCATGGCGTCCTGAACGCCCTTGTCGACAGCCGGGATCAGGCCGCCAGGGATGGCGCCGCCCTTGATCTCGTCCACGAACTCGTAGCCCATGTCGGGGTTGGGCTCGAGGCGCAGCCAGCAGTCGCCGAACTGGCCGGAACCACCGGTCTGCTTCTTGTGGCGACCCTGAGCCTCGGCCATCTTGCGGATGGTCTCGCGATACGGGATGCGCACCGGGATGAGCTTGGCCTCGACGTTGGCGGTTTCCTTCATGCGGATGAGCAGCGTGTTGATCTGCTCGTCGCCCATGGCGGTGAGGATGGTCTGGTGGGTCTCCTCGTCGCGGCGGATCTGGATGGTCGGATCGGTCTCGGAGGCGCGGGCCAGGAAGGTGCCGAGCTTGTCCTCTTCCTTCTTGTTGGCAGCCTCGATGGCAACCGGGTACAGCGGCGTGGGCAGCGGCATCGGTGCGAGCTCGAGCTTGCCGTCGGCGGAATAGGTGTCGCCAGGGCGTGCGTCGTCGAGCTTCGGGACGATGATGATGTCGCCAGCCTTGGCAGATTTGACCTCGTTGGACTCCTTGCCCATCATGACGAGGATCTTGCCGACGCGATCCTTGTCGCCCGTGCGGGCGTTGATGAGGTCCTGACCGGGCTCGAGGACACCGGTGAGCACCTTGATGTAGCTCAGGCGGCCGACGAACGCGTCGGACGTGGACTTGAACACGAAGCCCGCGGGGGAACCGGTCTCGTCGATGGCGACCTTCTCGCCGTTCGTCAAGACGTAAGCGGCATGCTCACGCGGATGCGGGAAGAACGTTGCGATGTCCTCCATGAGGCCCTGGATGCCCTGTTTGATGATGGTGGAGCCGGTGTAGACCGGGACGAAGACGCCCTGGTTGATGGCGTCATGGATGCACTTCTCGAGTTCTTCCTGCGTCAGCTCTTCACCCTCGAGGTACTTCATCATGATTTCCTCGTCGGCCTCTGCGACGGCGTCGATCAGACGCTCACGGGCGCTGTCGGCGCGCTCCTGGAAATCAGCCGGGATGTCTTCGACGCGCTCGGGCGAGCCGTCCTTGTCGAAGTAGCGGGCCTTCATGCGAACGACGTCGATGACGCCCTGGAAGTCGGCCTGCTGGCCGAGGGGCAACGTGACCGGCGAAAGGCGCTTGCCGAAGCGGGCATGCAGGAGAGCCATGGCCGCGCCGAAGTCGGCGTTGTCGCGGTCGATGTGGTTGATGAAGACGGAGCGCGAGATGTTCATCTTCTCGGCTTCCTTCCACAGCTTGGTCGTCATGACCTGCGGGCCATCGACGGCGTCAACCACGAACATGGCCATCTCGGCGGCGTACATCGTGGCGATCGTGTCGCCGATGAAGTCGGGGTGACCAGAGGTGTCGAGCAGGTTGATTTTGTAGTCCTTGTAAGGAACAGGAGCAATGGACGTGCTGATGGTGAACTTGCGCCGGATCTCTTCGTCGTCGTAATCGAGATAGGACTTGCCGTCGTGGGTCGTGCCCATGCGGGGCGTGCGACCGGAGACGAACAGCATCGCCTCAGCGAGCGAAGTCTTGCCGGCGCCATCTTGGCCGACAAGCGCGATGTTGCGCACATGTTCAGGAGTAGGTGCAGCCATACGAACCACCATCTTTCATCCAAGGGCATTCCGCCCATTTACACACATTTGAATAGTGTATCAAATCAGAGCAAAACGAGTTTGGGCAGCGCGATAAAAAGGCTGTCTTTCTTTCACTTCGTCACCCGGATTGCGGGATAAGCGTAGCGAGGTAAGCCCGAGGAGGAGCAAAATCCACTTCTCCGCCTGATTTTGGCGGAGAAGTTAGTTTGCGACGACGAAGCGTCGAGCCAAGCTTGTCTCGCAATCTGGCGGCGAAAAAACTCTGCGTTAGCCTTGCGCGAGCTCGTCCTGAATGCGCACGGTGCGCTCGCAAACCTCGGCTTTGACGCGGTCGATGTCGAGCGTCGGCCACACGCCATTGCGGTAGACCACAGCGCCATCGCACATGGTCAGCACTACATCGGAACCGTGACCAGCATAAACGACGTTGGTCAGCATGTCGTTGACCGGGCACCACGAGATGCCGGTCACGTCGAGCACGCACAGGTCGGCCTTGAAACCTTCCTTCACCAGACCGCAATCCTCGCGTCCCTGCGCCAAGGCGCCCGCACGCGTGGCGGAGAAAACCGCCTGCTTGGGCGTGATGAGCGTCGGGTCGAGCTCCTTGCCCTTGGGCAGCATGGCCATGAGGTACATGTCCTGGAACATGTCGTGGTTGTTGTTCGACGCCATGCCGTCGGTGCCGAGCGCCACGTTCACGCCGGCGTCGAGCATCTTGGCAATCGGCGCGAAACCGCTCGAGAGCTTCATGTTCGATGCAGGGTTATGGGCAACCGTCACGCCATGCTTGGCCAGAATGGCGATGTCCTCGTCGTCGACGTACACGCAGTGCGCGGCAATCGCGGGCACGTCGAAGGCGCCCAGCGACTCGAGCCACCGAACCGGCGACTTGCCGTCGTGGCGCTCGCGGCAGCCTTCGACCTCCGACTGCGTCTCAGAGACGTGCACGTGCATGCGCGTGTTGTTCTCCTTCGCCCAATCGAAGACGCTCTTCGCAGTCACGTCGTTGTTCGTGTACTCGGCATGGATGCAGCCTTCGAACTTGATGCGCCCGTCAGCCATGCCATCGATGTTGGCGATGCCGTCTTCCATCTCTGCGAACACGGAGTACTCCTGGATGGGCTTCGGCTCGAATGCAATCGGCGACGTGCAAAGGTTCGCCTTCATACCCAGCTCGTCAACCGCACGGGCGCGCTCGGGCGTGTGATAGTACATGTCCGAGAAGCTGACTACGCCGTAGCGCAGCATTTCTGCGCCGGCCAAAAGCGTCGCCCAGTAGTTGTCCTCGGCGACCATCTTGCCCTCGAACGGCCAACACTTCGTCTCGAGCCAGGCCTGTAACGGCAGGTTCTCGGCAAAGCCGCGCAGAAGCGTCATCGGCGCATGCGCATGCGCATTGTAGAATCCGGGCATGAGCAGGCGGCCTTCGCCTTCGTACACCTCACCGTACTTGGCGGCGTCGGCGGGCTCTTCCCC
>CACZIP010000022.1 GCA_902781245.1 uncultured Coriobacteriaceae bacterium
CAAGTTGCTCGTCATGTGGGGCATGGACCCGGTCGTCGCCTGGTTCGGCCCGACGTCGTACTATATGCAACTCGCACACGAGTACGGCCTGAAGACCATCGTCATCGACCCGCGCTACACGCAGAGCGCCGAGCTGCTCGCCGACCAGTGGATCCCCATCCGCCCCGGCACCGACCTGGCCATGATGCTCGCCGTCGCGCAAGTGCTCTACGAAGAGGACCTCATCGACCACGAATTCGTCGACCAGTGGGTTGACAAGGAGGGCTTCGAAGAGTGGCGCGCCTACGTCATGGGCGAGGGCGATGACGGCATCAAGAAGACCCCCGAGTGGGCCGCGCCGATCTGCGCCGTGCCTGCCGAGACCATCCGCGAATTCGCCCGCTTGTACGGCACCACCAAACCGGTGCACCTGCAGTACTTCTACTCCTGCGCGAAGCGCCACATGGGCGACTACTCGGCATCGGCCTCGATGCTGCTGCAGGCCATGACGGGCAACATCGCATGCCCCGGCGGCTGCCAGACGGGCGCTTGCCTGCCCACGCCGGCCCGCATCCCCGCACCGCGCGCCGACTTCCACCAGGCACCGCCCGAGTATCCGGTCCAGGTGCTGTTCAACAACAACTGCCTGACCGAGATCCTGGCCAACCAGAAGGAATACTGGGAAGGCCGCATGCCCGAAGAGGAGTTCCGCCGCATCATCGGCTCGCCGACCGACGAGTCGCCGCTGCCCAACGTGCAGATGCTCATCTTCGAGAACAACTACGCCAACAACCACTCCGACACCAACAAGCGTCTGAAGGGCATGGCCGACACCGAATTCAACTGGGGCTTCCAGTGGCACATCAACCAGCCCACGGCTGAGGTGTGCGACATCATCCTGCCGGCTCCCGTATGGCAGTTCGAGGGCATGGACCAGTACATGTACGGCCACCAGCGCTTCGTGAGCGGCCCGAACGGCATGCGCAACTACTTCACCTTCTGCGGCCGCGGCGCCGACTTCCCCGGCGAGGTCCGCTCGAAGGAATGGGTGTGGACGCAGATCGCCGAGCGCCTGGGCGTCGTCGACAAGTTCAACCCGCGTCTGGCCGGCGTGCCGCACGACAAGTTCGTGGACGCGCAGGAGGCTATCTACAAGGAGGCCTTCGAGACCTGGGCTGACAACGAGACCCTGTGGGCATACCTCGACCGTGAGCCCATGACGTGGGAAGAGTTCAACGAGCATCCGGTCATCCGCATCGATGCCGAAAACCCCTACTACCCGTTCAAGCACATGATCGAGCGCGGTGAGAGCCCGTTCTTCACGCCCACCGGCAAGATCGAGTTCTCCTCGAACTTCGTCAAGACCCACGACATGACCAAGACGCGCTGGCGCGGTCAGATCGAGCCCATGCCCGTGTGGAGCCCGAGCTACGTCGAAGGCGACATCGGATCGGCGTCAAACGACGGCTTCTACAACCCCAAGGTCAAGGACTACCCGCTGTCGCTCGTGTCGCCGGTGTCGATTTACCGCCAGCACTCAAGCAACGACAACAACCCGTTCATGCGCGAGGACGTGTACCGCCACTCCGTGTGGATCTCGGGCGTCGACGCACAACAGCGCGGCATCAAGGACGGCGACATCTGCCGCGTCTACAGCGACAAGGGCGAGGCGTTGCTGACCGCCTACGTGACCAACCGCATGATGCCCGGCACTGCCGCCGTGCACCACGGCGCATGGTTCCAGACCGACGGCACGCCGGCCGAGCTGAACGAGTATGGACAGGACCTGCGCGGTGCGCCGAACATCCTGCTCAGCGACCAGCATCTGCCGCACATCCTGGGCGCGCTGATCATTGCCGGCCTCGTCGAGGTCGAGAAGTATGCCGACGGCGACGCTGAGGGCTACGGCCTCGAAGCCGAGCGTTCGGGCATGAGGGGAGCGAGCGTGGCAGTGTCGCTGCGCCAGAAGCTCGGAGAGAAGGAAGGAGCGGGACGATGACGCAGCATGGTTTCCTGTTCGACATGAACCGCTGCTACGCCTGCCAGGCGTGCAGCATCGCTTGCAAGGACTGGAACGGCATCGAACCCGGTGCCGAGAAGTGGATGACGGTCTACGAGTGGGAAGAGGGCACGTTCCCGAACCTGCGCCTCCACTCGCTGGCGTTCCCCTGCGCGCATTGCGAGGATCCCTCGTGCGCGAAGGCATGCCCGAACGGTGCAATCTACAAGGAAGACCAGTTCGGCGCCGTCCTGGTCGACCAGGACAAGTGCGAGGGTTGCCGCAAGTGCTACGACGCCTGCCCCTATGGCGCCCCGCGTTTCGCATCGGACGAGCCGGGCACCAAGATGAGCAAGTGCACCATGTGCATCGACCGCCTCGTCGAAGGCAAGCAGCCCATCTGCACGCTGTCGTGCCCGCTGCGCGCATTCGATTTCGGCGAGCTCGACGAGCTCATCGAGAAGTACGGCGACGTGCGCTACTGCGAGGGCATGCCTGACCCGTCAATCACCAAGCCGGCCTACCTCGTGTGGAACCCGCGCGAGAAGACGCCGCTGATCCCCTACGACGCCGACGAGGCCATCAAGCTCAACCAGCAGCGCGGTGACTTGGGCACCATGTTCGAGAGCGAAGAGGACCTCAAGACGTTCGACGAGGGCACGATTCGCCGCGACGAGCTCAAGATGAAGCACACGACCGTGGCAGAGCTCATGCGCGCCACGCGCAACGACATGGCGTAGGAGCGTTCATCCAGACGCGATAGCGCTGAAAACTTGCAAGGTGGCCTCCCCCTCCCAAACACAAGGCCACCGCAGAGGGGCGGTATCCACTCGAGATGCCGCCCCTTATTTCACCAGGTGTTAAGTAGCAGCCTCCACCAGTTTGGTAGAGGCTATTTCATACAATGTGGTAGTTGTTGCCAGCTATAATTCCCGTATACTCAAAGTGTTCGAACTGGTGGGAACGGGCCTGGACAAGCGGTTTTCTTTTGCTCGGTTCTCGAGTGCGACGAATGGGGGGTTTAAGACATGCATCTTGAAGAAATCGAAATCATCAAGGCGGTCAGCGAATCGAAGTCGCTCTCTCAAGCGGCCGACAAGTTGCATATGTCGCGGCCAAATCTGAGCCAGAAGATCTCGATGCTCGAGAAGGACTTGGGCATGCAGCTCTACGAACGCACGCCCCAGGGCATCAACCCCACGCGCTCGGGCCTCATGCTGTTCGAGTTCGCCAAGCGCGTCTCGATCATGTCCGAGGAGCTGCAAGTCGAACTCGCTTCACTCGGCGAAAGCTTCACGCCCGACGTATCGATAGGCATCAGCTTGGCCGACGGCGTCGAGTTGATTCCGCCGCTTGTCATGGCATATCGCCACGGGCATCCCGATGTAACATTCCACCTCGACGCTGGCTACGAACCCGAACTGTTCAAGAAGCTTCTCGATTCGGCAACTGATTTCGCTATCGTCGAGGATCGCACGATGGAAAGCCGCCTTCGAATCGAGCTGCTCGGACAAGAGGAGCTCATCATCGCGGCGCCGAATTGCCCGCCCTACAGCCGCATGGCTCAGCCGGTCAAGTATGAGAAGCTGTTGCCACTGCCCATGGTCATCTACGAGTGGAATTCGGGCCGTCACATGGTGGGCAACCGCCATTTCCGCGTGTACCACGACAGCGGGTTGAAAGACAACAACATCGTGCTGCGCGCCGACACCCACGAGGCAATGATTGCGGCCGTGCGTGCCGGTATCGGCTGGGGGTCGTTCCCCAAATGCATTTGGGAGCGGTACAAGGACGACTCGTCGCTCATAGAAATCAAGATTGATACGACACCCATCCTCTACGACGTGAGCCTGGCAACCGTCGAAGGCCGCCCGCTCTCCCCCATCGCGCAAGATTTCTACGAGTTCGTGAAGTCCAACATCAACCGCAGCTTCTTCTTCGAGTAAGAGGACCTGCGACGGCGAGACATCCTACCGCCGCACAAAATACCAGAGCGCTCCGCTTAGCACTGCACCCGCGAGCGAGCAGGCGATATCAGCAGGATTGTGCCCGTCGAAGATGCCGATGACTACGGTTGCCGCACCGCACAGCAAGGCGACAACTGCCACGAGGCGCGCATTGCGCAGCGCGTTGCCTTCTTGCGTACGAGCGCCCAGCCCCAACACGCCGGCCATGAACAGCACGAGGGCAGTTGCCAGGCACACGCGACCCATGCCGGATTCGACCGCGCGGTCAGGATTCATGACACCGGTGATGTTTGTGATGGCGGACAGATCGAACAGTATGCAGAAGACCGCTTTGGCGACCGCGCAGATGATGAGCGCAACTGAGATCGCACACAGCTTTCGGTTGAGCTCGACCGTCACCGGGTCGAGCTGTGGAGCGGATTTCACGCTCTTGTTCGGTTTCTTCGACATGTTCGCTCCCATCGTAACGACACCCATAAAACCGGTACCAGGTAACCCTGTTTCTTGATTTCTATCGTACGCCGCCTTGGCGGTGGCGCATTCTCAACCTCCTCATTACGGTGTCGCAATACGGGTGCGATGCTGTCTGACCGCATACCTGCTGTCAGCACAGCAACACGCCGTTGTAAATAATCCTGACAGCAACGAATGGCCCCTACACCTGCGGAAACAAATCAAAACGGCCATTTCGTCCACCCCGCGGAACGGATGATTTCCCGTTCGTAAACTGCAAATCGAGGGGCGGTCGAGCATCGACGCTTGTCCGCCAGAGCTTCCAGAGCCGATTACGTCTCGACGGTCAAAGACGAGCAGAGGTTGGAGGTGAACGTCATCGACGAGGCGCGTGCCCATGTGCGGGGCGCACGCCGTGCTTGCCGGGAGCTTGTTCCGGTACGGCAATCAGCCGGGCCCTATATAAGGTGTCCGTCAAGGTACATGAATCGGGCCGATGCAGAGATTCAGTATTTTACGCGAGCATCGGGAAGTAGCTCATTTCAGGTCTTGTAACCTTTAGGAGAGGATTCATCAATGGAAGTTATAGGTGTCATCGGCATTCTTGCTGCACTTGCCTTCTTCATCATCATGGCAATGCGCGGCTACAATGTGCTCATAATCGCGCCAATTACCGCGATCATCATCATTCTCACCAATCAAATGGATTTCTCGGCGTCGTTCTTGTCTGACCCTGCGACGTCGTATATGGCGGGTCTTGCGGGCTTCGTCAGAAACAACATGCTGATATTCTTGCTTGCGGCAATTCTCGGCAAGTATTTGGATGTTTCAGGGGCTGCCCGCTCAATCGCCAATGCGCTTGTGAGCAAAATCGGAAAGGACAATCCTTTCCTCGTTTTGGCTGGCATCGCTCTGGTGGGTGCTATTTTGACGTATGGCGGCGTTGCGCTGTTCGTGGTCATGTTTGCGATGATTCCGCTCGCGCGACCGCTTTTCAAGGCGGCGGACATCCCGTGGCATCTGTTCATGGCTGCATTCGCGCTTGGTTGCACGGGCTTTACGATGACCATGCTCCCGGGCACGCCTGCTGCAGCAAACGTCGTTGCGGCGAATTACACGGGAGTTACCGTCACGTCAGCGCCCGTGCTTGGCATTTTGGCAACAATCATCATGATCGTTGGCGGTCTCTTCTACTTCAAGGTTGCTATCAAGCGCGCCAAGGATCGCGGTGAGGTCTACGATTGCACGCTCCCTGAAGCAGAGATCAAAGAAGACGAGAAGTTGCCCAATGTTGGTATCGCGCTGGCTCCTCCCATCGTTTTGATCCTGATCATCATCATCGGGTCTCAGTTCAAGATTCCGAACATCGTCTACATCGGCATGACTATCGCCATCGTCTTGAGCATGATCCTGTTCCATCCCTTCATCAAGAATCATGGTGGCCATCGCGACGTGCTGAGCAATGGCGCGAAGGATTCGCTTGGGCCGACCCTGTTCACCGCTGCTGGTGTCGGCATCGGTTCGGTGATCGGCGCATCTGCAGGCTTTGCCATCATGTACGAAGCCATTTTCAACATGCCCGGCGGTCCGCTCGTCTCCGCGGCCGTACTGTCGTTCATCCTGGGTGGCTGCCTTGGCTCCGGCACGGGCGCTCTGGGCATCATCGGCGCGAATTTCGTTGGCGACTATTTGGCGACTGGCGTGTCTGCCGCGGCGTTGTACAAGGTTATTGCCATTGCCGCGACCACTGGCGGTGCGATGCCTAATGCCGGTTCGATGTTCGGCATGTTCAACGCCATGGGCTTGAACCACAAAAACGCATATCGCCATGTGTTCTGGATCGACATCGTCGTCTCCATGATTGCACTGGTCGTAGTCATCATTCTCGGGTCGCTTGTAGGCGGAATCTAACCTGTTCCATTCAAGGGCTCGGTTCCCTTGACACAACTCTGCCCGCCTGGGTCAACAGTCCAGGCGGGCTTCCCCGAAAAAGAACGCATCTATCGAAAGATGTGGGAACGTGCGCCCTTTTTCGGGGAATTCGAAGGGAAAACCGAAACTGCCAGGAGGGGAATCATGGCTAAATCCAGCTTGACCGAGCAGGTGTCTCTGTTCGAGCGTGTTCCTGACGAGAAGCGCATTCATTGGGGCAACATCGCAGCAATTCTATCTGGCGTGGTGTCGAGCCTTTCAAAGCTCATGGGCGGCGGCATCGTCGCGTTCTATGCTGGCTGCCAGCTCGGATCGGTTGCAGCAGGCATTCTGTTCGTGCTTGGGACTTTCTTGACATACCTTGTTGGACGCATCTCGTTCGAAGAAGGTCTGCCGAACAACGTCACGTCGCGCTTCTACGTCTTCGGCACGAAAGGTTCAGCGGTTGGTTCGCTGATTTGGATTTACTTGCTTGTCGGTGTGCTGGCGGTGGGTACAGTGCAGTTGGGAAATGCTGTTCTTTATTACTTCGGCTGGACATCCGACTTTGCGCGTATTGCGTTGTTCCTGGGTATCTCCGTTGTGTGGGTCCTCGTGTCGCTCTTCGGTGTCAAGGTCATTGCGAAGTTCAACGGCGTGTTCGTGGCGTTTCTGTTCCTCGCCCTTGGTTACGTTGTGGTGAAAATTGCCCTCGATGGAAACATCGGCGAAGCTCTTACTCACGGCATCATGATTCCGGGTGTAAACGAGGCCGATGGTTTCGCATATGGTTTGAACTATTGCGTAATGACATCTGGCCTCATGGCGTTGTTCGCGGCAGACTTCACGCGATTTGCCCGCAAGAGCCGTGATCTGTGGCCTATCTCGCTGTTCGGAAGCGTCATCGCTATCGTCACATACGTTTTTGGCGCGTTACTCACGTTCTACGGTTTCGAAACCTCGGTCGAGTATTTCAGCGGGTTGGGGTACGACTCGGCTGGTGCTGCGAATGCGGCAATCACGAACCCGGGCGTGACGCTCGTGCTGGCGCTCGGGTTCATCGGACTGCTCATCATTTGCTTCTCGCAGATGAAGGTTGAGACGTCGAACTCGATCGGTGGCGCGAACGCCGTGTCGAACTTCTTCGATGCGCTGTTCGGTATCAAGCTCAAGTGGCCGGTTGCCGTGGTCATCGCGAACGCAATCGGGCTTATCTTCATATTTGGCGGAATTCTGAACTGGGTTAACGCCTTCATGAGCTATGGCAGCATCCTGACGATGTCGTGGTGCTTCCTGCTCATAACCGACTACTACATCGTGCGCGGCCCCATGAAGATCGGCACGCGCGGCATCAGCTCGCTTGATCGCGTCGAGGCAGTAAACTGGCGCGGTGTCATCACCATTGTGGCTACGACTATCGTGTGCTCGTTCCTGTACACCACGCACGTGCTCATGATTCCGCTGCTGCTTGCCGCGCCTATGACCATGGTGCTGTACATGTTGCTGAGCTGGGTCATGCGCGACAGGGTGCGCGCCCGCGACGCAGAGCAGCGTGCGCTGGACGAGCAGGACAGCAATGCAGCGGTTGCTGAAGCAACCACAGGCGAGAGCATCGAAGACTAAAACTGCGATGGAAAATGCAATTTTCATATGCGTGATAGCCAACTTGATCGTGAGCATTGCGATACTCGTCGAGCTGCACCTAAAGAATCGCAATCAGCTTTCACACAGGATTGAAACGGTCGAGACGAACGCGATCGACACCGTAAGCGCAGCGCTTTCGACCGAAGATTTGGCCAATCAGGTGATGGAACAGAGCAACAGCGAGAGTGTTACGCAAGGGGCCGAAAAAGGATACGAGGCTTCGGAAGGCATCGATTCTATTGCAGCGACGTGCTCGGCTCTCGCCGCCGAGCACGGGCTAACAACCCGTGAAGGCGAAGTGCTTATCCAGCTTGCTCGAGGCTATAACTGCCGCAGCATCGCCGAAATGCTCACCATCTCCGAAGCGACCGTCAAGTCCCACAGCCTCAAGGTCTACCGCAAACTCGGCGTGCATTCCCAACAAGAGGTCATAGCGCTCGTACAATCTCGATAGGGATAACGCAACCCACAAGCAGTTCAGCAGAGTGCGGATCTTGCCATGGAACCGCCCTTTCAATGCGTGCAGAGAGGACCGGCCCCCTCTGCACGCTTTCCATTCTATCTATCGACGGAAACCGTATAGTTCCCCGCGCCGGCGCTCTCCACGACGATGGTGCCGCACAAGCCCGTGCGATAGACTTCCGCGCCGCCGCTCTCCAGCAGTTTGAGAATCTTCTTGTTGGCCGGCTCGTCCGCTCCGTCAGTGACGATTGCCAGCTTGGGCTGCACGGACGAGATGAGGGCGCCGGTGTTGTCATGCTTATGGCCGTGGTCGGGAACTTTGAGCACGTCGAAGCGGCCAAGCCCGCGCTTCAGGTAAGCGGCAACGCCCGTATACTCCAGGTCGCCGGCGAAAAGGTAGGAGTCGTCCCCATAGGTCAGCGTTGACACGAGCGAAAGGTCATCGTCGTTGCCCTCGTCGCCCTTCGCGTCGGGGACGAAGGCGACGGTCGAGGGCATGATGCAGAACCTCGCCCCACCGACTTCCAGCACCCGCTCCTCAGTGACCTGCTGCGCTGGGAGCCCCAGGTCGTCAATGGCCGCCATGGCCTTGCGATAGTTTTTGTCAGCCCCCTGATAGCCGGGCAAGAGGACCGCGCCGATGTCGAAAGCCTCGCCGATGGCGCGCAGCCCACCGACGTGATCTCTGTCGTAATGCGTGACGACGAGATAGTCGATGCGGGAAACGCCCTGGCCTCGCAGGTAGGACACGACCTTGCTTGAAGTGTTTTCGTAGCCAGTATCTATGAGGACCGACGATGCTCCCGCCTGCACGAGAATGCAGTCGCCCTTGCCCACGTCCATGGTCGTCATGCGCACGCCTTCTGCACCGCTCTGCATTTCCCCTCCCCTCGCTCTTGCTTTTCTTGCAGCCCTGAATTGTAAGGCATCGAGCGGGTCGGGGGCCAGGAACGCATGAAAGTGAGCTGTGTCAAGATTTCGGACACAAAATGCCGCTACTTCACTAAGCTGCCATCTTCATCTCGCCTTCCTGCCTCTCGGGGGTGTTTTGAACCGGCTTGGGGGAGCGCATGCGTTAACCCGCCCGCACGCGCGGACCGGCTCGGGCGAGGCGCCGGGCGCCGGCTTGCGTTCGTGAACTGGGGATGGTACTGTCAAAGAATCGAGATCGTTTATCGCACCATGTGAAGCCGTGATTGCCGGAGGAGAAGGAGGGTAGCCTGGATGGGCGGCCGGATCGAGAAAATGCGCATCCGCGCGAACGGGGTGGGCGTGACGTGCCACTGCGCCGGGGGCGGCGACGACGCCATCGTGCTGCTGCACGGCGCCGGCGTGGACTCGGCGATGCTCTCCTGGGGGGAGGTGATCCCGCTGCTGTCCGGGCGGTACCGGGTCATCGCGCCCGACCTGCCGGGATACGGGACGAGCGACCGAATAGACGGCGAGTATACGCTGGCGTTCTACACCGAGGCAGTGAAGGGCGTGGTCGAGGCGTTCGGCGGCGAGCCGGTCGTCCTGGTCGGGCTGTCCTTGGGCGGCGGCATATGCCTGAACATGGCGCTGGCCTACCCGGAGCTCGTCAGGGCCCTCGTGCCGGTCGACGCGTGGGGTCTGTTCGACAGGCTGCCCTGGCACCGGCTGACCCATTGGTTCGTCCACTCCAGGATAAACGACAACCTGTACGCATGGGCGGGCAAGCATCCGTCCGTCATCAGGTTCTCCCTGGAATACAGCCTGTTCGGCGACAAGTCCAGGGTGGGCGACGGCCTGGTCGACGAAATACTGGAGACAATCCGGGAGCCCGGCGCGGGCAGGCCTTTCGCGTCCTTCCAGCGAAGCGAGATCACGCCCACGGGCCTCGCCACCGACCTGTTCGGGAGGCTCCAGGAAATCGCTGCGCCCACGCTCCTCGTGCACGGCGTGCTCGACCGGGCGGTTCCCGTGGAAGGCGCCATCCTTGCCGGCGAGAAGATCCCAGACTGCGAAGTGTACCTGATGGAGGGATGCAAGCACTGGCCCCAGAAGGAGCGCCCGCAGGAGTTCGCGCGCGTCCTGCAGGCGTACCTTGGGAGGAGGCTCTGACCGGGTTTCTGCGCGAGGGGAAGGGGCGGCCCAACCGGGGCCTAGCCCCGCTTGGCACAGCACGGGCGTGACGGCCCCGCGCAAGGGACGGCAGCCAGAAGCCCCCTTCCCGGCTCGGTGCGCCCGGGATCACACGAACCTCGCGACGGCCCTGAAAAGCCACTTGAAGAACCTGAGCACGTACCTCATCTCAACGCTCCTTGAGCAGGATCAGCTCCCCGAGGGCATGCCGCCCGAGGGATTCCAAAACGACGGACAAGATGGTCAACTGCCCGAGGGAACCCAGGAAAGCGCCTCGTCGCCCACAGGCACCATCACGACGTAACATTTCGCCGATTCTGAGTTATTCGAAGCACAAACGAAGCGTAAACGCACCATGAACAAACCAGCAAACTCGGAGACGGGCTGGGCAATATGCTCGACCCGTCTTTTTCATTTGCGACTTGCTGTGAGTCGGTGCCCTGGCCCCTGACTCATTTAATGGCACATCGGTACCTGGTAGCAGTGTGCCATTTGAATTCTCGTGAATCTAAAAACTTGATATGAATCTTTGTGAATCTCTCAGATAAACTGGTCTTCCTAAGCGATAGGAGCACCATGGCAACATTGCGAAGAAACCCATTCACACCCACGTTCGGACATGCGCCCTTCGCCTTCGCGGGGCGCGATGAACTTATCGACGACGTTATCGAAGGCCTCGCAAACCAACCTGGCGATCCAAACCGTGCGACCATCTTTCTAGGGCCAAGGGGTGCTGGCAAGACGGTGCTTATGAATGCAATTGCGCAGGAAGCATCTTCCATGGGGTGGATCAATGCGAACGCGGTTGCCAGGCGCGGGCTGCTCGAAGATCTCATGTACGCCCTAAAGACCAGTGCAGCGCATATCCTAGACGAGCAAAGCCTGCCACAACTCACGTCAGTAAAAGGTGGCCCCGTTGGTGTCAGTTGGGAGTCGCCCCAGGAAAACATTCCCTGGCGTTTCCGTTTCCAGCAAATCATCGAAGAGCTAAACCGCCAGGACGTGGGCGTCCTGTTCACCATCGACGAAGTGAATCCGGAATGCGAGGAGCTCATCGAGTTCATCTCGTTCTTCCAGCTCTTCGTAAGCGAAGGCCTTGATGTTGCCATGCTGCTCGCAGGGTTGCCCAGCATGGTCTCCACCCTGCTGCAAAGCGACTATGTGCCGTTTGTCCGCCGCGCGTTCCAGCGCCATCTTGGCACCATTCCCGACGAAGACATCAAGGACGCTTTCCTCTCCACCGTCACGGAAAACGGGAAGATGATTGGCGAAGACGCACTCGACCTCGCCGTGAAAGCGGCAGAAGGCTTCCCTTTCGCCATGCAGCTCATCGGCTATAGCGCCTGGAGATATGCGAAAGACGAGAAGGAGCTCACGCGGACGCACGTTGAGAAGGCCATCCGTCGCTCATACCAGGAAATGGAGCACTCGGTCGTCCAGCCCACCCTGCGCGAGTGCTCGCAACGCGAGGTCGAATACCTTGCCGCCATGGCCGCCGACGAAGGCCCCAGCGTCACGAGCGAAGTCGCCGCGCGCATGGGCATCAGCATGACCAACGCCTCCAACCTGCGCCGCCGCCTCATAGACCGGGGCGTCATCAAGGATTTGCGCATGGGCCTGGTCGATTTCGACATGCCGGCGTTCAAAACCTACCTGCAGGAACACCCGTTGGGGTATTAAACTGATCTTGGCAGAAAGTCTCGGTAAAAGGAAAGGAGAGAAAATGACTGACCAAACCGAGAAGAGATACGAGAACGAGCTGACGATAGACGATCTGGATAAAATTGCTGGCGGTTGGTATGACTTGCCGAAGAACGCGCCGACGAACTGCAATTGCCCGAGATGCGGCACATCTTGCTATCCGAGAAAAATCGAATGGGGACCGAGCATCGATCCGAATGGCCCCCAAAATAACGATAGGGTCATTGGAACGTACAGATGCACTAACTGTAGTTTCGAATGGGAGATCTCGAATAAGATAGGTTAATGAGACCTGGCCATTCAGGGTTTCCATCAACATCATTCATCTGATTGTCGTAAACCACCGGTATCTGTCGCTAACCATCGCTATCTGATACGGCATTTCAAACCCTCGCATAACGGGCGGGATTAAGAAGCGAGCCAACGGAGACTAACCTGTTGGCTCGCTTTCCTCTTCAAAGAACTTGCGGTGACGTGCGCTAGTTGTTCACTCCGTGATGCGGAACGAACGTGGTGCGATCTATCGCTTCGAACGTGTAGCCGCGCTCCTGATAGTATTCGATGATCCGCGGCAGCGCTTCAACCGACGTCTGCTTGGTCGCAGAATCGTGCATGAGCAGGACAATGTTCTCGTACTTGGACGCTTCCTCTGTCGCGAAGTAGACCAGGTCGTCGGCGGTGTGATCCGAGCCGTCGCCGCTCGAGACGTTCCAGTCGTAATACTGGTAGCCACGCGCCTGCACTTCGCCCACGAGCGCCGACATGATGCCCGACGTATAGTTCTCGGAAATTGAATTCGAAGACCCGCCCGGGAAACGGATGAAGCACGGCACGTACCCGATTTGATCCCGAACTACGTTCCCAATGCCTTCAAGGTCTTCGAAGTAGGCCTGCTGAGATGAGTAAATGTAAGCGTAATCATGGGTTAACGTGTGAAGGCCGATGGTATGACCGCGGTCGTACGCCTCTTTGATCATCGGGAAGTAATCTGGGTTATGGCCTACGACGAAGAACGTCGCCTTGCAGCCGTAACGGTCGAGGATGTCGAGAACCGCCTGCGTGTTCTCCGACGGCCCATCGTCAATCGTCAGATAGACGACCTCATATATTCTTTCTGCCACTTCTCGCGCAGTGGCCGCGCTCTTTTCCTATAGACGCGAATATGGGATAAAGGGCGTGCATGGGGCGGAGGGCGCT
>CACZIP010000023.1 GCA_902781245.1 uncultured Coriobacteriaceae bacterium
AGATAGAGCACCTGGTCGAAGATGTCGCTCGGCAGCGTGACGCGCGGCTTCAGGACCGAGGAGAGCAGGTCGTACCACGCGGCGTCGTGCAGGCACTCGGCATCCTCGACGAGAAGTCGAAGGCGCTCAAGGCTGCGAAGAGGGGTGCATAACATGGCAATCGCACAAGAATTCATAACGCTGCCGCTGGGCGAGCTGCGCGCCACCGCCCATCGCATGAAGGACGAGGGCTACCGCTTCATCCAAACGCATGCAGTTTACAACGAGCCTGATGTCGATCTGTACTACTCGTTCATGAAGGATGGGAAGATCACCAACTGGCGGATAGAGGGCGTCACCAAGGAAGACGCCGTACCGTCCATCACCGACATCTTCCTCGCTGCTTTCGTGTTCGAGAACGAGGCGCGGGAGCTGTTCGGCGTGGACATGCGCGACATAGCGATCGACTTCCAAGGAGCGCTCTACGCCCCGGCGGAAAGCGAGCCGATGCGCGTTATCACACCCGAGCAGAAGGCGGCTATCGACAAGGCGCGCAAGGCTGCGGCGGCGAAAGCAGCCAAGGTAAGCGGTAGTGCGGCTAGTGCTGATGCAACGACTGCTTCAGCTCCGTCAGCGGGCAAGAAGTTCGTTATGACACCTGAGAAACGTGCTCGCTTCGAGGCGAAACTGGAAGGACGCTCACCCGAACAAATCGAGAAGGCTCGTGCTTGCCTCGCTGCGAAAGAGGCAGCTGCAAGCGCTCCTGCCGCAACTGAATTAACTGCCCCGACAGAGAAGCCGACGCCTGCAGCCGCAGAACCTGTCAATGCTCCTGTTGTTGAAACTTCGCAAGAAAAGGACGCCGACCTCGAAGCGAAACTCAAGATGATGGACAGCGAAAAAGCAGCAAAGGTGCGTGCCGCCCTCGAACATCGCGGTGCACCGACAGCCGCTGCTCCTGAAACCGCTCAAGCAGAGGTGGCGCACTCGAATGACGCCGACCTCGAAGCAAAGCTTTCGATTATGGATGCCGACAAGGCCGCTAAGGTGCGAGAAGCTCTCTCGCGACACGCTACGATGAAGGGAGGGGAGTAACGATGGGACAGAAAACGATAATCCCCTTTGGTCCCCAGCATCCGGTTTTGCCGGAACCCCTGCATCTCGACCTCGTCGTCGAAGATGAGGTGGTCCTCGAAGCCGTTCCACAGATCGGCTTCGTGCATCGTGGTCTCGAACGCCTTGTTCGCACGAAGGACTACAACCAGTTCATCTATGTAGCTGAGCGCATTTGCGGAATCTGCGCATTTGGCCATTCGATGGGCTATGCGGAGACGATAGAAAAGCTCATGGACGTTGAGATTCCCAAGCGTGCGGAGTACCTGCGCGTCATATGGCACGAGCTCTCAAGGGTCCATTCTCATATTCTGTGGCTTGGCCTTGCAGCTGACGCATTTGGCCATGAGGCGCTGTTCATGCACTGCTGGCGCCTGCGCGAACGTGTGCTCGACCTGTTCGAGAAGACCACGGGTGGTCGCGTCATCTTCTCTGTCGTGAAGGTCGGCGGCGTCAACCGCGACATCGACCGTGGAACGCTTGACGAGTTCGTGCGCGTGCTCGACGGCATCAAGGACGAGTACAACCAGATTTGCAACGCATTCTTGAAGGATCCGTCGGTCTACAACCGTACTGCTGGCGTTGGTGTCATCCCGACTGAGGATGCGCTCGCCCTGTCGATGGTTGGTCCGTTCGCACGCGCTTCAAACGTCAACTTCGATGTGCGCATGCTCGGTAACGGCGCATATGGCGACCTATCCGACTTCCAGCTGGTGACCTCAGCAAACTGCGACTGCTATGCGCGCATGGAGGTCCGTGCGGCCGAGGTTGTCCAGTCCATCGAGATCATCAAAGAGCTTGCTGCAAAGATTCCCGAAGGCGACATCGCCGTACCCGTCAAGGGCGCACCAGCAGACGGAGCTGAGGCGTGCAACTCGCTCGAGCAGCCGCGTGGCGAATGCTTCTACTTTGCCAAGGGCAATGGCACGAAGAACCTTGAGCGTATGCGCATGCGCACTCCAACCTCGCAGAACCTCGCCGGCATGGCTGTCGCGCTCAAGGGCTGCGACATCGCCGACGTGAACATGATAGTGCTGACAATCGACCCCTGCATCAGCTGCACGGAAAGGTAGGACCATGGGCGTGTTCAAACTAGGAAAGATGACGTTCGGGTCCTTGTTCAAGAAGCCCGAGACCGTGAAGTACCCGTTCGAGACGAAGCCTCAACCTCAAGGCTTGAAGGGTCATATCGTGCTCGATGCGGACAACTGCATCCTGTGCGGCATGTGCGAGAAGAGCTGCCCGACTGATTGCATTACCGTTAACAAGGAGAATCGCACTTGGAACATCATCCCATTCCAGTGCATCCAGTGCGGTTACTGCACGCAAGTATGTCCGAAGAAATGTCTCGCAATGGATCCGAATTACTGGGCAGCCTCTGTTTCGAAGAGCACGAACAGCATTCCCGTTCCCGATCAGAAGAAGGACGATCAGAAACCAGCGAAAGCCGCTCAATGCAATGAACCTGTTGCAAATGCAGAAAAGGAACCCGAGCCTGCAAAGCCTGCTTCAGATGCTGACGTGAAAGAGCCTGTGGCAATTGACGGTGAACTCGAAGCAAAGTTGGCTATCATGGAAGCTGACAAAGCTGAGCGAGTTAGAAAGGCGTTGTTGAGCCGCTAGGTGTGATGACAAACTTCGACGAAACACGCGAACGAGCAATTCTCGTAGGAATCGACCGACCGGGTTCTCCATGGCCGGTCGATTCTTCGCTTGAGGAGCTTGCAAGGCTTGTCGATACAGCCGGTGCTGATGTTGTTGCGACAACGACCCAGCGGCTCAACGCCCCCAATCCTCGTACGTTCGTCGGGAGCGGGAAAGCTGAGGAGATTGCCGAACTGTGCCGTGCTCATGCCGCTGACCTCGTTGTATTCGACGACGAGCTCACGCCATCGCAACAATCAAACCTCGAGCGTACGGTTGACCGAGATGTAAAGGTCATTGACCGAACGGCGCTGATTCTCGATATCTTTGCATTGCATGCGACAACACGAGAAGGTAGGCTCCAGGTTCGTCTGGCTCAAAACGAATATCTCTATCCGCGTTTGCGCGGCATGTGGGCTCATCTGGCTTCGAACCGCATGGGCGGCGGAGTTGGATCGCGTTTTGGCGAAGGCGAGAGCCAGCTTGAGGTTGACCGTCGTATGGTGCGAAAACGTATCACGTCGATCAAACGGGAACTTGCCCAAATAGAGAAAGTACGAGGCCTGCAACGTGAAAGCCGTTACAAGAGCGGTACGTTCAAGATCGCCTTGGCCGGTTATACGAATGCAGGAAAATCGAGCCTGATCAACAGGCTCACTAATGCCGATGTGCTCGCCTATGACAAGTTGTTCGCCACTCTTGATTCGACTACGCGAAAGTTGAAATTGCCTGAGGGTCGCGAGGTCACCATTACGGATACGGTTGGCTTCATAAGAAAACTTCCTACTTCGCTTGTCGAATCGTTCAAGTCTACGCTCGACGAGATCAATGGTGCTGATCTGATTTTGCATGTCGTCGATGGCTCGTCTGAAGAGCTTGGCTATCAGATAGATACTGTCGAGGAGATTCTTGGGCAAATCAATGCGGAAAGAATTGAACGCATCGAAGTGCTGAACAAGAAGGACCTCATCGAATCAGATATTGCGCTTGCAAGGCTCGAACGAACACATCCAAATGCGGTTATCGTTTCGGCTGAGACAGGCGAAGGAATCGACGAGCTCATAGAGCGGATTGCCAAGGTTGCGGCATCGCGTGACGACTACATCGACGTTGTCGTACCGTACAGCAGGGGAGATTTGGTCGCGCTTGCGCATAAGCGGTGCCATATCGTGCTTGAGGAGCATGAAGAAGGCGGGACGCATCTTGCGATGTACGCCCCGTCCGATTGTGTGCATATGTTCGATGAAAGCCGCTTCTAGATTCGCCTGAAAACCGCAACAACTTTTCCAGCGATCGAGCAATCCCTCGTAATGATGGGATCCATCGAAGAATTCTCGGGCTGCAAGCGGATATGGCCCTTCTCTTTATAGAAGCGCTTGACCGTGGCGCCATCTTCGATGATGGCGACAACAATATCGCCGTTGTTAGCAACGGGCTGCTCCTTGACGACAACGTAATCACCGTCGTTGATGCCGGCTTCGATCATCGAATCGCCCCTGACGGACAGCATGAAGGAAGGAGCATCGCCCACGATATCTGTAGGCAGCGAAATGGTGTCAGTAATGTTTTCCTCAGCAAGAATCGGCTCGCCTGCCGCAACGTTGCCAACAAGCGGAACGTCGACGATCTTGCTGAAGCTTGGCCTTACAACCTCAGGAACGTTGGCTTGGTTGAGCGCATGGTCTGGAGGAAGTGAGATGGAGCGCGACTTGAGAGGGTCCCTGACGATATAGCCCTTTTGTTCGAGCGTCTTGAGATGGACGTGAACAGTAGAAGGGGAGGAGAGCCCAAGATCTTCGCAAATCTCGCGAACCGTAGGTCCATATCCCTTCTTTTGAATGCACCGTTCGATGCTCTCCATAACGGCTTTCTGGCGTTTCGTGAGTTTCTCACCCATTATAACCAGCCTTTCTAGAACAAATGTTTTATTTTCATATTGACAAGAACCTTTGTTCGTCTTATTATACACACGAACAAAGGTTCTATGCAAGAGCAGGAGCAAAGAAAATGGGCAAGAGCATGACGAAATTTTACGTAGACGGCACAGCAGCTCTGAAGCCGAAGCGGTATTCTCAATCGCTCGATGACAGCACGTTCGTTGCATTCAGGGGTTCCTCTCAGCATAGCCATATGCGCCCGCAGCGAAACCAAGTTAAATCCGGGTCAGCTCCTCACGCAAAATCAATTCTGCAAGATGTGCTTGAGCGCAGCGAGATGGCATGCAGCTTGCTAACCGAAGATGTGAAAGGCGTTTCATACGGCCGTCTCACGTCAGGCAACATTGTGTCGATTTCAACGGCCTGCGCAATCATTGCGATCATCTCTATAGCCTTTGGGGCATAGCTAGAGAATGTGGTTGGCGTTACGTTTATCGAGATGGCAAAAAATTAACAACAATATCTTGTGTCTCAGGTCTTTTCAAACGCCTGTAAGTGGTATCCTATGCGCATATGCACCCCAAACGAAGGAGAATTATGCGCTGCCCATCATGCGGTCATCCTGAATCCAAGGTAGTTGACTCGAGGCCTTCGGATGATTATTCGACAATCAGGCGGAGGCGCGAGTGCCTGAGTTGCCGTCATCGATTCACGACGTACGAGCGTCTTGGCGATAGCCCGTTGCTCGTCATCAAATCGGATGGTTCGTCTGAGACATACGATCGCGCCAAGCTTTTGCGTGGTGTAACCGTTGCATGTGCTAAACGCCCAATAACACCTGATCAGATTAACAATTTGATCGATGGTATTGAAGCTGAGCTCAGGCAGTCACCGAAGAATGAGACGACTTCAAAAGCCCTTGGAAACAAAGTGCTCGAAAGACTTGAGAAGCTTGATGATGTTGCGTACGTACGGTTTGCCAGCGTGTACAAAGACTTCCAGAACATTGAGGAATTCGCATCTGCATTGGAGGATTTGAGATAGATGGCGGCAATCGCGGTTCCGATACAGCGAATCGATAAAACGCTCGACATGCCAGCGTATGCGTATCCTGGCGATGCTGGTCTTGATTTGCGTGCGGCAGAAGCTGCTGTTCTGAAACCGTTTGAGCGAAAGCTCGTATCTTGCGGCATCAAAATGGCCATACCGCGTGGTTACGCGGGCTTCGTCATGCCGCGAAGCGGTTTGGCGGTTAAGCATGGTATTTCAATAGTCAATTCGCCGGGGCTTATCGATAGCGATTATCGTGGCGAGATAAAAGCAATTCTTGTTAACCTTGATCCGGAAAACGATTTCGTCATCGAGCACGGCGATCGGATTGCGCAAATCGTCATCCTCGAAACACCAACGATCACGCTTGAGGAAGTTGACGAGCTTTCATCGACTGAACGTGGTTCTGGAGGCTTTGGCAGCAGCGGAATGGGATTATAGGCGGCTTCAAAATGGTCTTGTGCTAACAGTTTGCATGAGAAGCATATTTTGGCCCTGTTTTTCGATATCTTGGTCGATTTCTGAAAAACGGGGCCTTAAATCGCATCTGAAGGCCTGAGATTACAAATACCCAGGTCAGAGGCTTATAAGAAAGAGCGCATATGAGCGACGATTTTAATAGAAACACTCAAAACGAGGACGAGAACCAACGCGATCCTCGGAATAGCCGTGTTTTCCAGGAGCCAAGTCAAGATGGCAAGCAAAGACCTGAGCCACCAGTCAGCTGGAGGCCCAATGGAACTCAAAATCAAGCACCACGAACGAATGACATGAATTTGAAGCATCAGGTTCGAATCGGCAGCGTCATGTTTGCGATTGACAACGATGATGCCGTTGAGTTCAAAAGCGCGCGTAATTACAACATTGCGGCGCAAATCGTTGCGCTCGTGTCATTGATCATCGGAGGAGTTTTTGCAAGCACAGTTGCGCTCATATTGGCGATCATCAGTTACCGAAAGTTTTTAGGCATTGCAGGACACATGCAAGACGAAAGCGTTGTGAGGGCTCTCAAACGCGCGGGCATGATGGCAATAGTCATGAGTTGCGTTGCGTTGGTTCTAAACGTGGTGTCGTTGATCATACTGATGCCGATGGTCATGCAATTTGTTCAAACGGGAGATTACAGCGCCTTGTTCGGGAACGGGCCTCTTGCGGGATCTGGCTCCACGAGCACTACGTGGGGATAGTCCAAAAAAATGACCTATAAAAGGTCCCCAGCATATTTCAGTACTTTAAACTAATGACTGATAATATATGTTATGTAAACTTACGATGTTTTTAATCATGAGTGATGACAATGAGTCACTTCCCTTGTGAACAGGACTATTGCGATAGTTTTAGGCAAGATAAACCTTTCTCACTAAAGAATAATCGCGCTTAGCCGAATTGGAATACCTATGTCACGAATGAATGTGTACAATAATTCAGCGTACGTCTACTGAGGAGTTATTTATGCAATTCGAAATCGTTACTGATTCCAGCTGCAATCTGCCCGACGAGCTTATCGACGAGTACGGTCTGCACATCCTCCCGCTCACGTTCATGTCTGAGGGCGAGCAATTCAAAAGCTATGTAAAAGGCGAAAAGAGCGACTTGAAGCGATTCTTCGACATGATGCGGAATGGAAAGGTGTTCACTACTTCCCTTCCAAATCAGGAAGAATCACTCGAGTTGATCGAAAGCCTATTAGCGGCTGGAAAAGATGTTCTCTATATTGGCTTCTCGAGCGGTCTCTCTGGGACGTATCAGGCAATTGCAAATCTGATGAATATCCTCAAAGAGAAATACCCCGAGAGGAAGGTTTACCATACAGACACATTGGCTGCAGCCATGGGACAAGGTCTCATTGTTCATATAGCTGCAAAAATGGCTAAAGCAGGTGCCACCATTGAGGAAACGTGGCAATGGGTTGAAGACAATAAGTTGAACTTGGCTCATTGGTTCACTGTGGACGACTTGATCTATTTGTTCCGTGGGGGCCGTGTTTCAAGGACGAGTGCATGGGCAGGTTCATTGCTCAAGATCAAACCGGTGCTCCATGTTGACGATGAAGGGCATCTTATCCCAATGGACAAGGTGCGTGGTAGGAAGAAGTCAATCATTGACATGGTCGACCACATGGAAGCATCGGCCCTTAAGCCTGTCGAGGACCAGGAGATCTTTATTTCGCATGGCGATTGCGAGGATGATGTTGAATTCCTTAAGAGCGAGATTACAAAAAGGCTTGGTTGCACGAACTTCACCGTTAACATCCTTGACCCAGTAATCGGCGCCCATGCTGGCCCAGGAACTCTCGCGCTGTTCTTCATGGCGGACAAGCGCTAATTGCTATCCTGAAATCTAATGGATGAGCCCCTGAGACTGCTTCTCGGGGGCTCATTTGTAATCAGCTGGATTCTTAGACGAAGACCCAGTGTCAATGCCCTTCAGTCTTAATTCCCTTCCGAACTTGAGAGCTGATTCGCCAAAACGCTCTTTTATGCTGTCGGTCGCATTCGAAAGGTTCCGATGCTTTGCGTCGAGTTTCGTTTGACGCTCATCATCGTCGAAAAGCGATAGTTGCAAGCTCTCCTCAGTTTCAAAACCCGTGATAGCTACGCCGACAAGTCTAAGCGGTGTGCCATCTGCCCATATTTCATCAAGCATGCCATGGAGCATTTCGATGAAGATAAACTCGTCGTCACAAGGATGTTTGAGGGGTCTCTGCACACTTTTGTACGACAGATCGGAGAACCTAACTTTCAATGAAAGCGTCGAGCCTTTGAGATCCTTCCTCCTCAACCTTCGGCCAACTTTTGCCGCCATGATTGCTATAGCGGCCTCGATGTCTTCACGATCTGTTAGATCCTCTCCAAAGGACGTTTCGTTTGAAACCGATTTAACCGAATCATCTTCCTCAATCGGAGAGAATTCGAGTCCTCGAGCTCGAGCGAGCATGACCATACCGGTTTTGCCTAGCAAGTTTTCGATGAGTTCGTCGTCTGATTGAGCTAGGTCTCCAAGCGTGTCAATCCCAAAATCGTGGAGCTTAGCTTCTGCAGATGGGCCAATGCCGCTTAACGCACGCACCGGTTGTTGCTCCATGAAGTTCAGCTCACTACCTGGAAGAACGACGGTAAGGCCTTTTGGTTTGTCCATGTCAGATGCAAGCTTTGCTACCGCTTTAGTCGTACCCACTCCTATCGAGCACGATATGCCCAGTTCCGCAACCCGGTTTTGGATTCTGCGAGCAATCGAAACTGGGTGCTCACGGTTTACCGATGTTGGCGTAACGTCGAGGAAGGCTTCATCTATGCTTACTTGCTGCATGCGTGGGGTTTCATCATGCAATATCCTCATGACGGCATTTGACATTTCGCGATATCGATCGAAATGCCCAACTGTCCATATCGCATCAGGACAAAGCCGATCGGCAGTCGACGAAGGCATGGCAGACCGGACGCCGAATTTTCGTGCTTCGTACGAGCACGTCGACACCACTCCCCTCTTTTTCGAGCTTCCTCCAACAATAACGGGCTTACCGCGCCAAGCGGGATGGTCGAGCTGTTCGACAGAAGCGAAAAAGGCATCGAGGTCGACTAGGAGGATTGCGGGTCCTTCCCAGGGAATGGCCTCAAGGGCGGTGACAAAAGAATCATCTTTCATATTTTCGAATTGTACCAGTGAAACTGTGATAGTATAAAAAACCCGTTTCATCTGGGAAAACGTACGACGTGACAACAGATTGCAAGCACAAGATGTTCCGCAAGTTGTCGTTTTCTGCAACAAGATGATGGGTAGTGTACCAATTTAGGGAGAGGCAAAGGAGGCACAGTGGAATTTGCAAACGAAACGTCACGGCATTCGGCGCTTGCGCTCATCCCCGAGTTTCCCGAGCAAGTCCTCTGCCCTCCCTACGAAATGCGCGATGAAATATCATGGATCGATTTTTCGGGAACTGACAACCCCTTTGGCATGCCCCAGCGTTTCAACGATGCGATAGTCAGCGCATTCAAAAACGGTATTGCATCGTACCTACCTGACAGGGAGGCTCACACCCTGCGTAGCGTTCTCGCCCGCACATTTGGCATGCCGGTCGAATCATTCCTTGTCGGCTCAACGGTTTCGAACATGATCTCGGCTGTAGCACAAGCTTTCGAGCCGGGAGTCGTTGGCGTGTCCATGCCATGCCCAATTGAATACATAATCACTTTGTCGAACCTTGGCCATTCGATCGAACGTATCTCAGTTCCTGCGACGTTCGTCACGCCTCACGCAGATGCTCTTGAAGCGCAGGGTATGCGCTTTGATGCTGCGTTACTTGCAAATCCGAGCTATCCGACGAGCCGGTTGCTTTCAAAGTCAACGTTGCTTTCTTATCTTGATATGTGCGAATGGGTTATCGTCGATGAGCGCTCGATTGAGCTCACGCTCGGAGGCGAATCAATGGCGCCGCTTGTGCGCGATTACGATAACCTTATCGTAATTCAGTCTTTCTCTGAACAATATGCAATGCCTGGCGTACACGTCAGTTATTGCATCGCACAACCCGACACTATCGCGCATCTAACGCAGTTTTTCGATAACACATGTGTTTCTATGTTTGCTGAAGTGCTTGCAGAGCCCTCGGCAATCGAGCATCCAAAACTTGATAGTGTACGTGCATTTCTCGACAGCGAAATTCCTTGGATGCAGTGCATGCTCAGCCTTATCCCAGGAATAGACATCTTCCCTGCTGAAGCAAACTACGTCATGTGCACGTACCACAACGGCGATGGAATGAAACTCGCAGTCAACGATGTTAACCAGTTGAGCTCGCTACTCCAGCTCGAAGGATTTCTTGTGCGCAAACTTGCTGGAACGCCAGGTCTCAAGTCGAATGGCTATTTCTGTGTCGCGGTAAGAACTCGGCAGGAAAATGAAAAGCTCATAGCAACGCTGAGGCGCATAATCTCGCCTTCAAGCTAAGGTATTGCACTAGAAAAGTTAGTTGAACTTGAAGATCTTCTGTGCGAGATGATAGCCGCCCAATCCCAGCCTGCGCCCAAACCTGCTTGGAATATTCGTGCTGAAATTGAGGACGTTCCTCCTGATGCGTCCATACATCTTTGGCCTACGTGCCTTCAGATAAGCCCATATGTCCTTGCGCTTCCCTTCGGCCTCGCTCGTATTGATCATGCGGAGGAATACCGAGCAGATGCACATCATCATCGAGAGGTAGTTCAGCATGTAACGTCGGAGTTTCTCGGACTCGACATCCTCGTCCAGATCAACTGAGTCGATCATCACGCGCGTAATCCGAAGTTGCTGGTCAATGCGCGATTTCATGATGTCTTCGTTGACAGACTGACCCTCGCGACCGATGAAGTAACGGTACATGTCGACATCGAAGTAACGTATCGATTGAACTGCAGGCAGCGGCACGTAGACGAAGATGTTGTCGACGTAGAAGCAATGCTCTGGAAGTTTGAGCTCGATGTCGCGCAACATTTCCGTACGATAGATGACAGAGTGCATGAGGAGATACTGGCTTGGCTTGAAACGCCCGATCTCATCCCATGTGCATTCTCGATCAGTTGGGAAAATGTGGCCATAGCTGATGGGAGTGCGTGTGCCTTCGTAGACCTTTTCATAGACGTAGTTACCGATTACAAGATCCGTTGCTTCGCGAAGCTCGCTCTGTCGGCGGAGGTAAGGCATGATTTGAGCCATGGCTTCTTCATCGAGCCAGTCGTCCGAATCAACTACCTTGAAATAACGCCCACGAGCATATTCGAGACCCGTGTTGACGGCAGAACCGTGGCCGCCATTCTCCTTATGGATTGCGTAGATGGTTTCAGGGTAGCGCTCATGCCATTCGTCAGCCTTCTGAGCTGTGTTGTCCTTCGTCGAGCCATCGTCGACAATAAGAATTTCGATATCGCCGCGTCCATCATCGCAAGCGAGTAGCGACTCAATGCACTTGTCCATGTACTCGGCCGAGTTATAACACGGCACGGCGAACGATATCGTTTTCAACCGATCCCCTTCTTGTCGTTCATCGGTCACCAGATAAAACAACCGCGGACTATTTTATAGAGTTGGGCTTTTTCAAACTGCATTACCATACAATTGCGACAAAACGCGCAATCCTTAACCACAATGCCAAGGAGGAGAAATGAGCGCATTCCTTCAATCTGTTATCAATCGAGCCAAGCAGGACAAGAAGACGATTGTGTTGCCGGAGGGCGATGACCCCCGTACACTGGAAGCTGCTGAGCGCATTCTTGCAGATGGTATTGCAAATCTTATAATCCTTGGTGATGTTAGTGCAATTGAGGAAAGCGGGAAAAACCTGGAAGGCGCCCGCATCATCGATCCGAAAAGTTCTGAATACAAGGCAGAGCTTGCAAATGGTTTGTATGAGTGCAGGAAACACAAGGGTATGACGGAGGAAAAAGCCGCCGAGATCATCGAGGATGTCCTGTACTTTGGCGTCATGCTTGTAAAGGCTGGCATGGCCGATGGCATGGTTGCAGGCGCTTGCCATTCGACCGGCGACGTTCTTCGTCCGAGCCTTCAGATTCTCAAGACAGCCCCGGGAGCTGCACTCGTCAGCTCGTTCTTCATCATGGTCGTACCCGATTGCGAATTCGGTGCAAATGGCACGTTCCTCTTCTCAGACTGCGGCTTGGAGGTGCAGCCTGATGCCACCAGACTTGCAAACATTGCAGTTTCATCTGCAGCGTCTTTCAAATCGCTGGTCGGTGAAGAACCTGTCGTAGCACTGCTCTCCCACTCTTCGTATGGATCGGCCAAGAACGACGATGCTTCTAAAGTCGTCGAAGCGGTTGCGATTGCTAAAGAACTTGCACCCGAACTCGCTCTCGATGGCGAGCTTCAGCTTGATGCCGCTATCGTTCCCGAGATCGGCAGCTCGAAAGCACCAGGCTCCCCCGTTGCCGGTCATGCGAACGTGCTCGTATTCCCGGATCTCGATGCTGGCAACATCGGCTATAAACTCGTGCAGCGACTTGCAAAAGCTGAAGCATATGGCCCTGTTACACAAGGTATTGCCGCGCCGGTCAACGATCTTTCCCGTGGTTGCAATGCTGATGATATCTATGGCGTCATCGCCATCACGTGCGTTCAGGCTCAACAGTAATTGCTAATAAGAGCAAGAAGAGAAGCGGCCGTCCTGGTGGGCGGCCGCTCGTTTTTTCAGTGCAAACAGATAGCCTAGTACATGAACAAGTCGAGATTGTAGTCGATGTCCGGATCCCCGATGAGGTCGTGCACCAGCTCGTAGGTGTCAGGTGCAATCATGAGCTCTTCATCGGTCGGTATGATGACAATCAGCACATCGGAATTGTCTGACGATATCTCGCGCTGGCGTGCGCCTGAACGATTGCGCTCTTCATCGAGTATGATGCCCATGGTTTGCAAACCTGCAAAAATCATGCGGCGCATACGAGCGCTGTTCTCGCCCACACCGCCGGTGAGGACGATGCAGTCGACGCCGCCCATGACAGCGATGTATTGGCCGATAAATTTCTTAGCAGAGTTCGAATACATCTCGTATGCAAGCATGGCGCGCTCGTTACCACGCTCAGCTTGTTCATCTACTTGACGCAGATCGTTGCTGATTCCCGAAACACCGAGAAGGCCAGATTTCTTGTTGAGCAGGTCGTTCATCTCCTGTGTAAAGGCTGCCGGATCGATGTAACCCTTCGTCATGATCGTTGTCAGCGTCTGCCGCCGCTCC
>CACZIP010000024.1 GCA_902781245.1 uncultured Coriobacteriaceae bacterium
CTGAGCGAGGCGACAACTCATGACGACATGCGAGCAATTGTTCGAGGGACTTGAGTGCACAATCATCGGAAATGGTTCCGAAGAGGTATCCGGCCTGGCGTACCGCAGTGATGCGGTCAAGCCAGGCGACATGTTCTTCTGCATCGTCGGCTTGAAAGTCGACGGGCATTCGTTCGCACAAGACGCGATCGACCGCGGGGCAAAGTTCATCGTGGCTGAACGCAAGCTCTACCTTGCCGATGCGACCGATGTCACGGTCGTTATCGTGGACGACTCGCGCAAGGCTATGGCGCATGTCGCCGCAAATTTCTACGGAAACCCGTCGCGCGCTTTCAAGCTCGTCGGCGTCACCGGCACGAATGGCAAGACCACCACAACCTACCTCGTCGAGCACATTGCGCATGTTGCGATGAAGCGCACGGGCGTCATCGGCACGGTTGGCATCGTGATTGCAGGCGAACACGAGAAGGCTACGCATACCACGCCTGAGTCGCCCGACCTGCAGGAGACGTTCGCGCGCATGCGTGACGCGCATTGCGACATCGTGGCCATGGAGGTTTCGTCCCATGCGCTCGATTTGCTGCGCACGTGGAACACCGATTTCGCTGTGACGGCGTTTACGAACCTCACGCAAGACCACCTCGACTACCACCACACGTTCGAAGCCTATTTCGAGGCGAAGGCGCTGTTGTTCTCGAAGGATTATCCTGCCAAGCGTGTCATCTGCATCGATGACAAGTGGGGCAAGAAGTTGCTGCGCCGTTGCTCTGCAGCAGACGATCAGATTATCACGACCGGCTTCGACGAGTCGGCGCAGATTCATCCCGTATCGGTCGAGCTGGCGGCGACGCACACGAGCATCGAGCTCGAGGTGCGCGGTCGTCGCGTCGCGTTCGACTACCCGCTCGTCGGGCGTTTCAACGTGTCCAACATCATGTGCGCCTACGCTATCGCCATGCAACTCGGCATCTCGCAAGACGTCATCGTCGAGGCGCTCTCCGAAGCTCCTCAGGTGCCTGGGCGCCTCGAGCGCGTGGCGGCCAAAGCCGATGGTGGCATTTCGGTGTTTGTCGACTACTCGCACACGCCCGACGCTCTGCGCAAGGCGGTTTCGTCGATCGAGGCGCTCACTCCGGCGCGTACCATCGTCGTGTTCGGATGCGGTGGCGATCGCGATGCATCCAAGCGTTCGATCATGGGCGGCGTGGCTCTCGAAGCCGATTATGCCATCGTGACGTCCGATAATCCGCGAACCGAGAATCCCGATGACATCATTGCCGACATCGTGTCGGGCATGGGGGCAGGCGAGGGTCGCTATGAAGTCGTGCCTGATCGTCGCGAGGCCATCGCCCGAGCGATTGCGTACGCCAACGAGGGCGATTCGGTGCTCATCGCGGGCAAGGGCCACGAAAACGATCAGATCAGCGGTGCTGAAGTGCGCCATTTCGACGACCGCGAAGTTGCGGCAGAGGAGCTGGAAAAGGCGTTTGCGTAAGGTTGTTTCATGCGTTTGAGTGTTGCGGAAATAGCGGGAGCCGTCGGCGGAACATGCGCGGGCGCAGATGCGATGGTCGTAGGTGTCAATTGGGACTCGCGGCTCGTTCAGACTGGTGACATGTATGTCGCGTTGCCGGGCGAACGAGTTGACGGACACGATTTCGTTGGAGCCGCTGCCGCAAACGGTGCGGCGTGTGCGCTCGTGACGCATGAGGTCGAAGCTGATATTCCGCTCATTGTCGTGGACGATACCGCTGCAGCGCTCACGAGGCTGTCTGCGTATTGGCGCAGCAAGCTCGAAGGCGTGGTCATCGGCCTCACGGGTTCGGTGGGAAAGACTTCCACGAAGAACCTCGTACGCGACGTGTTGTCGCACGCGCACTCTGTCGTTGCGACGCTCGCAAATCAGAACAACGAGCTCGGTGTTCCCAACACGCTGCTTGCCGCCGATATCGATACCGATGCCGTCGTCGTCGAGATGGGCATGCGTGGACGCGGGCAAATCACCGAGTTGTGCGAAATCGCGCGTCCCGACTGGGGCATCATCACCAACGTGGGTGAAAGCCACATCGAGCTTTTGGGCAGTCGCGACAACATCGCACGCGCCAAAGCCGAGCTGTTCGAATGTTTGCCCGATGATTGCGGCATCGCGTTCGTGAACGCGTCCGACGACTACGCGAGCCAGGTGTGCGACTACGCCAAGCTCGATGAACGCAACATCACCACCGTTTTCTACGGCGGCGCATCCGCATCAGGCGATGCCCCTTCCGTCTGGGCCTCCGAAGTGGAGTTCGATGACGAGAGCAGGCCGTCGTTCGTTTTGAATGCGCAAAACATGCCGATTGCTTTTGGTAATGTAGTCGATTCTAACTCGGCATTATGCGTGAGCGATTCCGCAGCCACTGTTCCTGTATCTACAAATAGGTTAGGCGAGCACAAGCGAACGCGTAATACCGAGCTAGAATCGACAAACAGCTTGACCGATAGAATCGCCTGCAAGCTTGAACTACGCGGGGCGCACAGCGTCACGAACGCCTGCGCTGCTGCAGCTGTCGGCCTGGTGAGTGGCATGACGCTCGAGCAGGTGCGCGATGCGCTAGCTGCTGCGCAGCCTGAGAAAGGCCGCCAGCAGATTACGCACACGCAGGCAGGCATCACCGTGTTTGACGACTCGTACAATGCGAGCCCCGACTCCATGCAAGCATCGCTGAACACGTTCACATCGATGGCCGTCGAGGGCAAGCGCGTCGCCGTGTTGGGCGACATGCTCGAACTGGGCGATTTCTCCAAGGAATGCCACGAGCGCGTCGGCATCATGGCGGCAAATGCGCATGTCGATCGCCTTGTATGCGTCGGTGAGCTGTCGCGTCATATGGCGCGGGCTGCCGAAGAAGCCGGCATCGATCCGCAGGCCATTCAAACGTGCGACAACGCCGAAGAGGCGCTCGCGCTTATACTTCCAATTCTCGAGCCGGGCGATGCGGTGCTGGCCAAGGCATCGCACTCCATCGGGCTCGACCGCATTGTTAAAGAGCTGGTGAGCTAAATGCTGTCCCTTGTCTTTTCGGAATATCCGACATTCTTGGTGTTCCTCTCGGTGTTCGTTGCCATCGTTATTACGATGCTGCTCATGCCGCCATGGATCAAGTTCCTGAAGTCGAGTCACATCGGTCAGCAGGTGCGTGACGATGGACCCGAGACCCACCTCGTAAAGCAGGGCACGCCCACGATGGGCGGTCTTATGATGCTCATCGCAGTTGTCGCCACGCTGCTCATCGTGGGCTACCTGACGACCGAGACCTTTGCTCTCATCGCGGCCGTGCTGCTCACTGGCGCGCTCGGCCTTTTCGACGATGCTTCCAAGGTCGTCCACGAGCGTTCGCTGGGCCTTACGCCCAAGGGTAAGCTCATCGGCCAGTTCGCAATTGCGACAGTCTTCTGCCTCGTGGCAGTGAATCTGCTCGGTATCGAACCGACCGTGTCCATTCCGTTCCTCTACACGTTCGACCTGGGCATTCTCACTACTGTCGTGCCAATCGGCGACGGGATTGCCATTCCGTGGCTCTACCTTATCTTCGTCAACATCCTGCTTGTCGGTCTGTGCAATGCCGTTAATCTGACTGATGGCCTTGATGGACTGGCAGCAGGCACGGTCATGATATCGATGGTCGTCATGGCTGCCATCGCATTCCGCACCGACTTGCTCGAGCCGGCCATCCTGTCGGCTGCTCTTGCAGGCACATGCATCGGTTTTTTGTGGTTCAACGCGTATCCCGCCGACATCTTCATGGGCGATACAGGTTCGCTAGCGTTGGGGATGGGGCTTGGTTGTCTCGCCGTCGTCACGAAAAGCGAGTTCATCGTCATCATCGTCGGCGGCCTTTTCGTGGCAGAGGCTCTGTCGGTCATGATTCAGGTGGCGCACTACAAGCGAACGAAAAAGCGCGTCTTCCTCATGGCTCCGCTTCATCACCACTTTGAGAAGAAGGGCTGGTCTGAGACGAAGGTCGTCATCCGCTTCTGGATTATCTCGGGTGTGTTCGCCGCCGTCGGCTTCTCGCTTTACTTTGCAAACAGCGTTGTCACGGCAGGTATGTGATGACTGATTATCTTGAGAATACGAAGTGTGCCCCGGCTCGCCTCGGTGCCGTGCTCGTGCTCGGCCTCGGTGTGAGCGGAAAGGCCGTTGCACGCTATTGCGCTGCGCTCGTCGGCTCGCGCGTCGACGAGTTGTTCATTGCCGCAGGTGCGCGCAATGACGATTCGGCCGCATTCGTCGAGTCGCTGGCCGGCGATCATGTCAGCTACGCGTTCGGCGATGAAGCGCTCGAAGGCGTCGAGGGGCATTTCGACGTATGCATTGCCAGCCCCGGAATCCCGTTCCACCACAAGCTGTATCAAGATGCGCTTGCATGCTCGACCGAGCTGATCAGCGAAGTCGAGTTCTCATGGCGCGAGAGTGCAGCCGACAGCACATGGGTGGCCATCACCGGCACGAATGGCAAGACCACGACCACGTCGTGTGCGGCCCACGTGTTGCAACAGGCGGGTTTGCCCGCGAATGCCGTGGGCAACATCGGCGAGGTGTGCCTCGAGGCTGTCGCAGCGGGCAAAACCGAAATCTACGTTTGCGAGATTTCTTCGTATCAGCTCTATTCGACGCGGCAGTTTGCGCCTGATGTGGCTGTCATGCTCAACATCACGCCCGATCACCTGCATTGGCATCAGAGCCTCGAGGCCTATCGCGATGCCAAGTTCAAGGTGTTCGACAATCTGGCTGGCGTTGCCATTCTCGACGCGACGAATGATGTCGTCAGGGCGAAGGTGCGCGAGTTCAAGCAGATGCAGCCTGACGAGCGCGGTTTCGCTTACATTCCTATGGGGACGAAAGCGGGCTTGTCCGGCGACATGCGTGCTGCATGCGGTGCCGACAACGCCGCGTTCGTCGATGCCAACCGAAAGCTTCAGGTTGCATTTGATGGTGTCGAACACGATTTGAGAAGCGCCGACGACCTGCAGATCAAAGGCCTGCACAATGCCAGCAATGCGCTCGTCGCAGCAGCCATCGCCGTCGTGTTGGGTGTGCCTGACGCCGCGATTGCCGATGCGCTTGCAACGTTCCCGCCGCTCGAGCATCGCATCGAGCCGTGTGGATCGGTTGCAGGTGTGGCGTGTTTCAACGACTCGAAAGCGACGAACGTCGATGCGACGGTCAAGGCTTTGGGGGCGTTCCCCGGCCAAGATGTGATCGTGATGCTCGGAGGCGACGACAAAGACACCGACTTGACCGATCTGATCAACGAGACGCATGCGCATGCGGTTGCTGCCGTGCTGTTCGGAGCGGGCCGTCCGCGATTCGCCGCTGCGTTTGAAGACGCCGCTGCACGGGCCCCGCAAGGGTTCGCCATTCTCGAGGCGAACCATATGGAAGACGCTTTCGACGTTGCACTCGAAGCGGCATCGCCTGGAAGCGTCGTGTTGCTTTCGCCGGCGTGCGCGTCGTTCGACGAATTCAAGTCGTTCGAGCAACGGGGCAAGGTGTTCAAGCAGCTCGTTGCCGAACGGTCGCGAAGTAGGGGGGCGTAAACGCACATGCCCCGCATCGGAAACACTACCTCAAACGCCGCACCCGATGTCATTGGCCCCCGTCTGATCATGCTGCTTTGCGTGCTGGGCCTCACGTTGCTCGGCTTCGTCATGATCTATTCGGCGTCGTCCATTTCCGCCATGTCCGAAGATATCAGCACCGCGAGCTACCTCATCGACCAGTTGGGGTTCGCGGTTGTAGGCGTCATCGCCATGTTCGTGCTGTGGAAGATCGTGCCCTACCGTTTCTGGGAAGGCCCTGCCATCTGGGTCATCTGGGGCATTGCCGTGGCATTGCTGCTGCTCACGGCTGTCATGGGCTTGTCGGCATTGGGCGCTCAGCGTTGGCTCAGGCTCGGTCCCATTTCGCTGCAGCCTTCCGAATTCGTAAAGATTGCAATCGTGCTCATGGCTGCGAAGCTGTTCGCTGAGTTCAGGATGGGCTTGGCCGATCCGCGTACCTTCATCGTGCAGCTGATCATCTTCATCATCGCGCCGACGGGCTTCCTGTTCGCCACGCAATCCGACCTCGGCACGACCGCCATCATCGCGCTCGGAGTGCTCGGCGTCATGTGGCTCGGCGAGGTTCCCTTGCGCACGATTCTCATAGTCATCGGCTGCCTCGTGGTGTTCGCGTTGGGCGCGACCGTTTTCTCGAGCTATCGTGGCGACCGATTCCTCTACCTCAACCCGTGGAACGACGGCGAGAACGGCTATGGGCGAGGCTACCAGATCATTCACTCGTACTACGCGTTCGCCGAAGGTGGCATCTTCGGGACCGGACTGGGCAATTCGCGCGAGAAGTATTTGTATCTGCCCGAATCCGAGACCGACTTCATCTACGCCATCATCGGCGAGGAGCTGGGTCTCATCGGTGCGGTGGCTGTCATCATCGTGTGGCTTGTCTTGCTGTGGGCTGGCATGCGCATCGCCCGCGCAGCAACTGACGATTTCGGCGCGATGATCTCAGGCGCGCTCACGATCATGCTCGTGTTCCAGGCATTCTTGAATATCGGCTGCGTCATCGGCGTTTTCCCCACGACGGGCAAGCCGTTGCCGTTCATCTCATCAGGAGGTTCGTCGCTCATCGCGTCGTTCATGATGATCGGATTGATATTGTCCGTGTCCGAAGACACGGGTGGACGCAGCGTTTACGAGGGGCGGCGCGACGATTTGCGCGTTGTGCGCGGCGGACGCGGCGAACGTGTTAGGAATCGGGGCTAACCAACCTGAAAGAGCAGTCTTTTGGTTGCTTAGAAGCTTGGGGGAATGGAGAGAAACATGTTGGCAGTTCTTTCCGGTGGCGGTACGGCGGGTCACATCAACCCGGCCATCGCAACAGCGGAAGTTTTGCGCGAACGCGGCGTCGAAGTGCAGTTCGCAGGCAGACCTGTGGGCCGTGAGTCCGAATGGGTCAAGCTCGCCGGCATTCCATTCAAGCCGTTCGAGGCCGAAGGCTTCAGGCGTTCGCATCCTGAGACCATTCCCCATGCGCTGCTTGTCGACGCGAAGAGCACGGGTGCTGCCAAAAAGTGGTTTGCCGAGATAAAGCCCGACGTTGTCGTCGGTTTCGGTGGGTACGTCACGATTCCCGTGGGCCGTGCCGCCGAAAAGATGGGCATCCCGTTCGTGCTGCACGAGCAGAATTCGGTCATGGGCATGACCAACAAGTACCTCGCGAAGAAGGCCACGTCGGTGTGCTTGACGTACGAGCGTGCCGCTTCTGCCGTCTCCGACGCTTCGAAAGTTGTGGTGACCGGCTGCCCCGTGCGGGCGTCGGTGTTTTCGGCTACGCGCGAAGAAGGTCGCGAATTGCTTGATATTCCCGATGATGCCCGCATGCTGCTCGTGACGGGTGGCAGTTTGGGCGCGCTGCATCTCAACAATGCGCTGTGCTCCATGAAGGAACGCCTCCTTGGTTACGAGGATCTGCACATCGTGCATGTCACGGGTTCGCGCGACTACGAGATGGTTGGCGAAAAGCTAGCGCTCACGCCCGACGAGCAGAAACGTTGGCATCTCATCGAGTACACGAACCAGATGCCTGCTTGCATGGCCGCTACCGACGCGATCATCTCACGTGCTGGCGCGTCCTCGCTTGCCGAAATATCGGCACGTGCAATTCCCGCCGTTCTGGTGCCGTTCCCTGCTGCAGCCGAGAACCATCAGGTTTACAACGCGCAGTCGTACGTTGACGCCGGATGTGCCCGCATGGTGCTCGACGCCGACCTCGATGCGCCCGCGTTTGCCGATACCGTGTGCGAGCTCATCGAGGACGCCGACCTGCGCGCTTCCATGACGAGTGCTGCACGCGCTCAGAAGACTCAGGACGCTGCCACCACTTTGGCCGACATCATCATGAAGGCTGCAAAAAAGTAGGGAAGAGCTTGTCGCACGAGCTGTTGCGCGTTTGCCGTAACACGCAATTATCACGCTTTCGAATTCTTCGTGCCTATTGACGTGAAGAGTGGGACGCGTTGCTGACACACCCTATAATCGAATCAGCATTCGAGAGATTGGGAACACCATGGACTCCAACAACATCAAATCCGTCCATTTCATCGGTATCGGTGGCGTGGGCATGAGCGGCATCGCGCGCGTTGCGCACGACCAGGGCATGACCGTAACCGGTTCCGACATGAAGGAAAGCCGCTACACGCGCCAGTTGAAGGAAGCGGGCGTCGAGGTTGCCATCGGCCAGCATTCGGCCAGCAACATTCCAGGTACGAGTGCGGACGACGGTCCCGATGTCGTGGTCGTCACGACAGCCGTGCTCGACAACAACCCCGAGCTCATTGCAGCAAAGGAACGCGGCTTGACCATCTGGCACCGCGCCCAGATGCTCGCCCGTCTGGGAGTGGGGCTCGACACGGTGGCCATCGCCGGTACGCACGGAAAGACGACGACCTCGTCGATGGTCGCGAGCGCGCTTGACAAGATGGGTGTCGACCCGACGTTCCTCATCGGCGGCATCGTGCGCAGCTACGGCAGCAACGCTCATTCGGGCACGGGCCGCTACTACGTGGTCGAAGCCGACGAGTCCGACAAATCCTTCAGATATCTTTCGCCGGCAGCGGTGCTCGTCACGAACATCGAGGCCGACCATTTTGACCATTACCGCGACCTCGACGAAATCCATGAGAAGTTCCAGGCGTTCATCGCCTCGACAGCCGAAGGTGGTCCCATCGTCATTTGCGGTGAGGACGAGGCGCTCGTGCAGGTCGCTCGCGCGACAGGACGCGATTTCCTCACGTATGGCTTCGGCGAGGGCTTCGACATCCAAATCGAGAAGTACGCTCCCCATGGCGTTGGCAGCGATTTCTCGGTGCGCTTGCCTTCGGGTGAAGTCGTCGAGACATGCGTCCCGCAGAATCCTGGTCGCCACAACGTGCTGAATGCGGCAGGTGCTATCGGGCTCATCGATGCGCTCGGTCTGTCCGGCGTTGAGGCGGCAAGGGCGATGTGCTCGTTCGGCGGCGTGAAGCGCCGCTTCGACCTCGTGGGCGAGGCTGCCGGCGTCACAGTTATCGATGACTACGCGCATCATCCCACGGAGATTGCCGCGACGATCAACGCAGCATCGCAACTCGGATACGGCAAGGTGCACGTGCTGTTCCAACCGCATCGCTATTCGCGGGCGTCATTGTTCTGCGACGTGCTGCACGATGAGTTCGGATCGGCGTTCGACAATGCCGATACTGTCACGTTCATGGACGTGTTCTCGGCAGGAGAAACGCCGGTACCTGGCATCTCGGGCAAGACGTTCCTTAATGTCGTGCACGACCACGAGGGCCATCCACCGACTCATTACGTGCCTCGTCGTATCGACGTTGTGCCGCATATGATCAGTCTTGTTGAGCCGGGCGACATGGTAATCACCATGGGCGCCGGCGACGTGACCGTTGTGGGCGGCGAGCTCGTGGACGCCTTGAAGGCCCAGGGGAAGTAAATGCCCAATCGCGGCGACAGGCAGTTCCGCGCGACGCGCGGGACGGGGACGAGGCGAACAGACGCCGGGCGCTCGCGCTCGACGTCACAGCCGCGCACGGGCTCGGCCTCGCATTTGACGTCACAGCCGCGTACGGGCTCGGCCTCGACTTCGACGTCCCAGCCGCGTACGGGCTCGGCCTCGACTTCGATGTCCCAACTGCGTACGGGCTCGGCTTCGCATTCGACGTCGAGGGACAGCTCGAGCGCGCATTCGCAGACTCGAACGCAGTCGCATGCGCATTCGCAACAGCGAAGCGGTTCCAGATCGCGCGCCAACGCGGCTTCGCATGCGTCGTCGCGCTCAACCTCGTACGCTTCCGCACGCTCAACTGGCCGTACGCCGACGCGCACCTCGGCACGCGCCGCGCAACGTACAACCGAGCGCGATGCACGGCGAGCAACCGAGCGTGCTGAACAGCGCAAAACGGAACGTACCGCGCAACGCAAAACGGAACGCCCCGCGCAGAACAAAACGGAACGCTCCGCGCAGCGCTCAACCAAGCGCAAGACGAAGCGCTCCACGTCGCGATTGTCCTCGGAGCAACGCGTCCAGGGCAAGACGAGCGACAGCATGCAATTCGAGTCGCGTCGAATTGGCGACATCCGCCGATCTGAGCGACGTGAGCGCGCCAAGGAGAACTCGCGGCGCTATCTCGTTCGCATATTCATCGGCATCGGCATTATCGTCGCACTCATTGGAGGGTGGGCGGCGCTCTACAATTCGCCCGCGTTCACCATCCAGAACGTCGAAGTCGAAGGCGTTGAGCACCTGACAAGCGACGAGATGTCGCAGCTCGCCAACGTGCCGACCGACACAACGCTGCTTCGCGTCGACACCGAGACGATTCGCAACCGTCTCAAGCAAACCGCCTGGGTCGAAGATGCCACCGTTACGCGCAAATTCCCCGACACGATCAAGATTACGGTGACCGAGCGCGAGATCAAGGCCATCGTCGAGATTCCCAACCGTTCGGGCAGCGCAACCAAGAAATGGGCCATCGCGAAAGACCACATCTGGCTCATGCCCATTCCGGAACCCGGGTCCGAAGCGGCAAAGACGACGAGCGAGAAAATCTACGAAGATGCGAAAGCGGCTTTGCACATCACGGACGTTCCATACGGCACCGTGGCTGAAATCGGTCAGCCATGCCAGGATTCGAACGTCAACAACGCCCTCGACATCATTTCAGGCATGACCACCGACTTGGCAAATCACGTCGAAACGGTGTCTGCGGCAGGGCCCGCTGAGACGACGTTACTGCTCGACAGCGGAGTCGAGATCGCATTCGGCAAGGCTGAAAACATCCGCGACAAAGAGCGCGTCATATTGCAGATCCTCGAAGAGAATCCCGATTCTGTCGCATATATCAACGTCCGTTTGGTGGAGACTCCAACGTGGCGTTCAATCTAGCCATTTGTGAATCTAGCTGGTCAATTGCCCCTTTGTGAGTTGCATTGTTCTTCGACTCGTGTAAAATTGCAAATTGGTTGTATGCTTTTTTTGGAAAAACGCAGTTCAAACGGCACACGGTAAGGGGAATTCACATGCCAATCAATCTTGCATCTGAGCATCTGGCGGTCATCAAGGTCGTCGGCGTGGGTGGCGGCGGCACCAATGCGGTCAATCGCATGGTCGAGGCTGGCGTCCAAGGCGTCGAGTTCATCGCCGTGAACACCGACCGTCAAGCTTTGCTCATGTCCGACGCCGACAAGACGATCCACATCGGTGAGGACCTTACCCGCGGCCTCGGTGCTGGCGCAAACCCCGAGGTGGGCGCTCAGGCAGCTGAGGAAAGCCGCGATGAAATCCGCCAGGCGCTGGCCGAGGCCGACATGGTCTTCGTCACCGCAGGCGAGGGTGGCGGCACCGGCACCGGCGCTGCTCCGGTTATCGCTCAGATCGCGCGCGAGGAAATCGGCGCGCTGACCGTCGGCATCGTCACGAAGCCGTTCTCGTTCGAGGGCCGCACGCGTCGCAACCAGGCCGACCAGGGTGTCGAGCTCCTGTCCCAAAAGGTTGACACGCTCATCGTCATCCCGAACGATCGCCTGCTCGAGGTCGTCGACAAGAAGACCAGCATGCTCGACGCGTTCCGTATCGCTGACGACACGCTTCGCCAGGGCATCCAGGGCGTCACCGACCTGATCACCATCCCAGGCCTCATCAACCTCGACTTTGCCGACATCCGCACGGTCATGAAGGACGCCGGCACCGCCATGATGGGCATCGGCATCGCCAGCGGCGAGAACCGCGCCCTCGAGGCTGCACAGCAGGCCACCAATTCCAACCTGCTTGAGACGTCGATTGCCGGCGCCTCCCGCGTCCTGTTCTCGATTGCTGGTGGTCCGGACCTCACCCTCACCGAGGTCGACGCCGCTGCGCGCACGGTCGAAGCATGCGCCGACGAGAACGCCAACATCATCTACGGCCAGATCGTCGACGAGTCCATGGGCGACACGGTGCGCATCACCGTTATCGCCACCGGCTTTAACGCCGACGCCTTCGGCGGCAACACTCCGCGCGACTACTCCCGCAAGGACCTGTTCGCCTCCACGGCGCAGAACTCTGCCGCAAGCGCTTCGGCTACGCTGACGCCATCCGCTCCTTCCGTTGCCACGCCTGCTCCTGTGCGCACGACCGTCAATTCGGCCAACCGCTTTGCCGACGAGGACTACATCCCCGATTTCCTGAAGCGCCGCTAAGATTGATTGGCAGCTAGGAAAACTGCTCGTGTCGATGCGCTCCCACGGGAGCGCATCGTTTTTATCAGGATAGATTGATATCCGACCGCTGCATGAACAGGAGATTTGCCGTGACAGCTCTTCCAATGCCCGCGCTTGAACCCAGTAACCTCTCAGGGATTCCTCTGTTGACCGATGATGCGCTGTTCGAAGCATGCAACGTGCGCATCGCATTCACAGGTCGCGCAGGCGGCTCGAGCGAAGGAGCGTATGCATCGCTCAACACGGGCGGGCATGTCGATGACGACCCGAGGTGCGTGGCGCAAAACAGGCGCGCAATCCTCAAGGCCATCGGGGCAGATGCTGCGCCGCTTATCGTTCCGAACCAGGTGCATGGCACGCATGTTGCGCGTATAGCCGAGATGGTCGACGTTGGGCGAGTCGCAACCGAGGTGCTTGACGGTAGAGATGCGGTGCAGATCGATGTTCCGGGCGTTGCCGCCATGCTCAATTTCGCCGACTGCCTTCCGCTCATCATCGTTGCGCCGTCGGGTCGTTTCGTAATCGCCCATGCAGGTTGGCGTGGAGCCGTTGCCCATATCGCCTCGATCGCCGCGCGTTCGCTCGCGCAGGAAGGGGAGGGCCCGGAAGCGTTCAACGCCTACATCGGGCCGCATATCGGAGTCGAGTGCTTCGAAGTGGGAGAAGAGGTTGTCGAGCAATTTGCAACCGAATTCGGTGGTTCGGTGGTGTTGGGCAACCGCCATATAAACCTGGCGCGTGCGGTCGCGCTCGATCTCAAGTCAGCGGGTCTGAGCCCTGAGCGCATTGCCAATTGCGGAATCTGCACCATGTGCCATCCCGATGAGTACTTCTCGTACCGTGCTTCCGGCGGCACTTGCGGTCGCCAGTCCGCGACGGCTTTCCGAAGCTACCCCGAAGCCTAGCGCGCGAAGCGGCAATGTCGCAGTCGAAGGATTGTTTTAGAACCAACATGCCTGTGCATTAAGGAGAGCGAAA
>CACZIP010000025.1 GCA_902781245.1 uncultured Coriobacteriaceae bacterium
GCTCCCAGGGAGCTCTGTGCCACAATTACAACCGTGCCTCGATAATGGCCTTTATCAACGCAGCGTGCTCGTCGGATGCATTGAGGCTCGGTACCCACACGAAACGCCCTGAGGTGTTGCAAGCGGATTGGATGTCGGTACCGACATGATCGACCACAGGCTTGGCCGCCTCGCCCTCAAGCGCGGGAACCATCTCATTCGGCACGTCGTAAAGCGTCTCGAGGCCGTCGACCAAAAAACCAGGACATGCGAACACTACACGGAAATCGTCATCACGCCAGCTGGCAAGCACATCGCGTGAGAGTGGCGCCGTCCATTTCGAGGGGTCGTTGCCGAAGACGCTTTGATACGCAACGGTGATCGCATCCGAGTCGATGCCCAACCCGTTTGCGATGAGCTCAACTGATTCCGCAATCTGCTCACGGTACGTGTCGCCCGCCGCCTCGTCTTTCAATGGAATTGCATGAAGCGACAGTAGCAGCCTATCACCTGCCGATGCGTCGAAGCCCACGTTGCGAATCGAGCCGACGATGGCGGCAATGTAACCGGCGTCGTCATGATAGTTGTCGATCACCGTGGAATCAGGATGCCATCCGATTTGATCCTGGGCTCGCCAAAATGAATCGACCACGGCCATCGTCGGCGAATAAGCGCTCTGGGGATACAGCGGCAGCAGCACAACCCTATCGACGCCCGCGTTTCGGAAATCGGTCAGGACCTCGGCAATGGAAGGCGACCCGTAGCTCATGGCGCTGCGCACGACAACGGCTTCATCGCTCTCAATTGTGCCACTAGGAGCGCGATCAGCGTCGAACAGGCCCTGCACCTTGCCTGCCAAAGCGCGCGATTGGGCAAGCAGTGGCGAGCCGTCGGGCTGCCAGATGAAGCAGTAACGCTTCGCGGAGGAATACTTGCGCTTGGGAAGAATCTTGCGCGTGACCAGCCATTTCCAAACTGGCTTTGGAAGCTGCCTGATGCGCTCGTCCATGAGGAACTCGCTCAGGTACTTTTCGATATCATCTGGATCGGGCGATGATGGCGATCCGGTGTTCGCCAAGATAACGCCTACCATCAGCCCTCCTTCAAGCGTCCGTTCGCAAGACGCGCTCTAGTCTTCCCGCTGCAGATAGCCGCGCGGCGTGACCATGCGACCATCCAGCTCTACAGTCTGACTGTTCCCGATGAAGACGGTCGTGAACATATCGACTGGCGTATCGCGCAACTCGGCCAGCGTCATGACATTGGCCTCTTCGCCCTCGCGCCCGATATTGCGAACCGTGCCGCACACCGTGGCTCCGTCTTTGTGCGCGAGCAGGATGTCACATGCTCGCCTGAGGTAATCGGGACGCTTGTGGGATGAGGGGTTGTACAAGCTGATGACGAAATCGGCTTCGGCAGCAGCGATGAGACGCTTCTCGATCTTTTCCCACGGCGTGAGCAAGTCGGAAAGCGAGATGACGCAGTAGTCGTGCATGAGCGGTGCACCGAGCACTGCCGCGCCGCCGTTCGATGCGGAAACACCGGGAATGACCTCGATGTCAACGGGCGAATACTCGTGAGCGAGCTCGTAGATGAGGCCGGCCATGCCGTACACGCCCGGATCACCCGAGCACACCATGGCAACCTTGCGCCCAGCCACAGCTTCCTCGAGCGCCATACGGCAACGTTCGACTTCCTTGCGCATCGGCGTCGTGAGTATCTCCTTGTCGGGAAATTCCTCACGCAACAGGTCAACGTAGACCGTGTAACCTGCGACCACCTCACATGCTTCGATTGCCGCACGTGCGCGCCCGGACATGTCCTCTGCCCCACCGGGGCCCAAACCAATGACGTACAGCTTTCCGCTTGTCATCTTGCCTCCTCGTCAAACAATACAGTGGCACTGAAGCCCTGCAACAGAGACCGGGTCTCTGTTGCAGGTCCGTGCGCCGACTCAACTTATCGTCATCATGGCCAATGCCACGGTAATACCATCTCCCGATCGTTTACCAAGCACGAGTTCGCCACCCGACGCACAGGCGGCTCGCTCGCAAACGTTGTCAACGCCAACTGTGCGCTTCACGAAATCCGATGAGGAGAACTCGCCCGGCACGGCTGCCAATTCGTCTGCCGTGTAGAACACAGGCGGCCATCCCATTTTGGAAGCGAGTTCGAGTATCGCTTCCTCGTCCTTCTTGACATCAATCGACGCAATTGCCGTAACGGCTTTGGTCGACACCTTGGCTTCAACGAGCGCATCGACAACCGCCTGCTCGAGGGCGGACGGGTCGGTTCCTTTCCTGCACCCCACGCCAACGGTTGCAACTCGCGGAACGAGATGAAGCGTTCGCGGGAACGGCATGGCCGAATCGTCCAGCGACACGATGAACCCGATGTCGGCAGCGCCTTCCGTAATGCCGGCAGGTTTGTCATCCAACTCGAAGTCAGACTTGAACCCAACGGGACGCCCCTCGAGCAATGTTGCGGAAATCTCCTTGGCAATGCTCCGCTCGAGGATGGCAAACCCATGACGCGCCGCCCATTCGTCGACGGCGAACAAGTCGTTGACGTCGGTAGCCGTCGATACGGCAGCCTGACCGCCCGTGATGGCGGCCACATCGCGTGCAAGTTCGTTCGCCCCTCCGACATGTCCAGAGAGCAACGGCACGACGAAGCGCCCTGCCTCATCGACACTCACAACCGCCGGATCGGTGAACTTGTCACGCACATGCGGCGCGATGGCGCGCACGGCAATGCCGCTCGCACCCACGAAAATGAGCGCGTCGTCCGTAGCAAAATGCGATTCCGTCCACGCGTCGAGACTCCCATAGGCATCGATGCCGAGCTCGTCGGCGTAGCGCGCCGGCCCGCATACAGAAGCAGAGTCCAAGCCGAGCCCTTCTGCCAGCTTCTTCGCAAGTGCGCATCCCGCTTTGGTGAACGCTATGATTCCAATCGTTTCCATAAGCCCAATCCGAAAGACGAGACTCCTCCTCGAAACGCTAATCCTCCGAACCTTTCCTGAACATGTGCGTGAACGTCGGATCATACAGGCGTGAACGATCATAGGCATCGCCCAGGAAGCCGCCGATCGTGATGAGGGCCGTGTTCTTCACGCCAGCCTCGCGTGCAGTCTCGACGAGCGTGCCAATCGTGCAACGCCAGATCTTCTCATCGGGCCAGGTTGCCTTGTAGACGATGGCCGCCGGCGTGTCTTCCGTGTAGGCGCCGCCCGCGAGCAGCTCCTCAACTGCACCGTCGAGCAAGCTCGTCGACAGGAACAGCACCAGCGTGCAACCGTGAGACGCCATCTTGCGCAACTTCTCGCCATCGGGCACGGGTGTGCGACCCTCCATGCGCGTGATGATGACCGACTGGGAAACATTGGGAAGCGTGTACTCGGCGTTGAGCGCAGCAGCCGCGCCGCAGAACGACGAGACGCCCGGCACGACATCGTAGCCGATGCCCGCCTCGTCAAGCAGGTCCATCTGCTCGCGATGGGCGCCGTACAGCGACGGGTCTCCCGTGTGCAGACGCACGGTCATCTTGCCTTCAGCCTCCGCAGCCTTCATCGTTTCGATGACCTCTTCGAGCGTCATGTGCGCCGAATTGTGAATCTCGGCACCTTCCTTCGCATAATCGAGCAACGCCGGGTTGACGAGCGAGCCGGCGTAGATGATGACATCAGCCTCCCCAAGCAGCTTTGCGCCACGAACAGTAATGAGGTCTGCGGCTCCCGAACCCGCACCTACGAAGTGAATCATCATGCTTCCTTTCCTGCACAGACGACTATTTCCGAACTCAATGACCTATCTCAAATAGAGCGCAATCCAAAAGAGCGCCCCATCATGTCCTATCAATTCGCAGCGAACACCTTTGCTAATTCGTCGGCACCCGGTGTCTTGCCCAGTACACCGTGAACGTTCGAGAAGACGATGGCCTCAACCTGCACTACACCGGCGGAACGATGGGCCAGCTTGTCAGCCAAGCGTTTCATCAACGATGCCATAGTCGCTTCGGAAAGCCCGCATGCGATGAGCGCATCGAGCGCCGCATCGGTTGTTGCCGCTTCCATAATGCTCGCAACGACTTCCTGCGAAGCACCAACGAGTGCAGCATGCGCCGCCAACACCTCGACACGACAATCGGCCACGCGCGAATGCGTGTTCATAATGCCGCCTGCGACTTTCGCCATCTTGCCGATATGGCCGACGATGAGCACGCGCTCGAACCCGAGCACCACCGCTGCATCGAGCGTGGCGCCGAAGTAGTTCGAGCACGAGACCGCCTGGTCCATGTCGAGCGAAAGCTGACCGCATGCGAAATCGCGTCCATAGTTGCCGGGCACGACGAGCAAATCAGCCACGCCCCGCGCCCGCAGCGTCTTCATCTCGAGTTCGATCGACGAGATGAGGGCGTCTTCGCTCATCGGCCGCACGATGCCGCCCGTGCCGAGCACGGAAATGCCGCCCTCGATACCGAGCCGCGGATTGAACGTCTTTGCCGCCAATTCCACCCCCGCAGGAATGGAAATGGTGACAAGTAGGCCTCCGTCAGATGGCGAAGCGACTTGCTCCACCTGCTCGGCGATCATGCGCCGCGGTGTCGAGTTGATGGCTGCCGCACCAACAGGCTGATCGAGGCCCTCACGCGTGACACGCCCAACGCCGACGCCGCCATCAATCGTGATGCCCGGCTTGTCGCAGAGCTCAACACGCGCATACACGAGCGCGCCGTTCGTAACGTCGGGATCGTCGCCCGAGTCCTTCTGCACGGCGCACTGCGCCCAACCATCTCCGGTATCGTGCTCCTCGACCTCGACGACCACGTCGATGCCCGCAGGAGTCGACACGGTCACCGCCGGCACAAGTTCGCCATGCAACAACAGCTCGGCCGCTGCTCGCGCGGCAGCAGCAGCGCATGTGCCCGTGGTGTACCCACAGCGCATGCGCTTCGTTCCGACATTTATGTATTCCTCAAGCTGCTTCATAGGCAAGACCATTCGAGCATGACGGATGCCACCTGGTCGTCACATCTTCAGGAACGACTCGATGGCATCGAGCGTCTCGTCGATGACGGCATCGTCATGCGCTGCCGAAATGAACATTGCCTCAAATTGCGAGGGCGCAAGCGCGAACCCATGGTCCAGCATGAAGCGGAAGTAGCGCGCGAACGCTTCGGTGTCGGAGGTCTTCGCCGAAGCATAGTCGGTCACGGGATTCGGCGTGAAGAACGTACTGCCAATCGAGCCAACGTGGTTGATCGTGCAAGGTGCCTCATATTGTTCGAGCAGATGCGCAATGCCTCCGAAAAGACGCTCCCCCGCCTGATCGAGACGATCGTAAATCTCGGGGTGGCCGTGAAGCTCTTTCAGCTGGACAAAGCCCGCCGTCATGGCAATGGGGTTGCCCGACAACGTGCCTGCCTGATAAACGGGACCGACCGGCGCCATGCACTCCATGATGTCACGGCGCCCGCCGAACGCGCCGACAGGCATGCCGCCGCCGATGATCTTGCCATACGTGACAAGGTCGGACGTGATGCCGAAACGCTCGGCAGCTCCGCCGTATGCTAGGCGGAAACCGCAGATGACCTCGTCGAACACGAGCAACGCACCTTGCTCGTCGCACAGCGCGCGCAAACCTTCCAGGAAACCAGGTGCAGGGAGCACGACGCCCATGTTCGCTGCGACCGGCTCGACGATGATTGCTGCGATTTGCCCGGGATTCTCGTCGAACAGCGCACGAACGCTGTCCAGGTCGTTGTACGCTGCCGTGAGCGTGTCCTGAGCGCAGCCCGCAGGCACACCCGCGCTGTCGGGAACACCTGCCGTCATGACGCCGGAACCGGCGGCGACGAGCATGCAGTCACTGTGACCGTGGTAGTTGCCCGCGAACTTGACGATCTTGTCACGTCCGGTGAACCCGCGCGCCAAGCGCAGCGCGCTCATGACGGCCTCGGTGCCGGAGTTCACCATGCGGATCATCTCGATATGCGGCACGGTTGCGCAGATGAACTCGGCGATTTCCACTTCGAGTTCGGTTGCAGCGCCGAAGCTCATGCCGCGTTCGCACGCTTTTATCACGGCCTCGCGCACAGCTGCGTTGTTGTGGCCCAGGATCATGGGACCCCACGAACCGATGTAGTCGAGATAACGGTTGCCTTCGACATCCCACACGTACGGACCATCAGCTCGCTCGATGAACCGCGGCGTCAGCCCGACGCTGCGATACGCGCGAACCGGCGAGTTCACTCCACCTGGAATGACCTGCACAGCACGTTCCATCAACTCGGTAGAAGTCGTCATCGATCGCCTCTTCCTCTCATCCCGATCAAGTTCCCCGCGGGAAGTCGATCGGACCTGTTCACCATCGACGATCACTTTCCCGCGGGGAAAGCGATCGCGCAAATTGGCACACCGTTCCCAGGGAAGGGTGTGCCATTGTTAGCCGATTACACCCTCATCGATGAGCTTTGCGACGAGCTCGGCATAGTAGGTCAAATAGATGTGTGCACCCGCTCGGAATGCTGACGTGGCCATTTCGCCCACGATGCGCTCCTCATCGATCCAACCGCGCTCGGCGGCAGCTTTGACCATGGCGTACTCGCCACTGACGCTGTAGGCAGCAACCGGCACGTCCACCGCATCGTGCACTTCGCGCACCAAATCCAAGAACGACATGGCTGGCTTGACCATGACGATATCAGCGCCCTGTTCGATGTCTTGCAGAGCTTTCTTGATAGCCTCGCGACGGTTGTGCACGTCCATCTGATAGGCGCGACGATCACCGAATGCTGGCGCCGAATCGGCCGCCTCGCGGAACGGCCCGTAGAAACCGCTCGCGTATTTCACGGAATACGCCATGATGGGCGTGGTGTTGAACCCGTTCGCGTCGAGCGCCTGGCGGATGCCCAGCACGCGCCCGTCCATCATGTCGGAAGGAGCCACCATGTCCGCCCCAGCGGCGGCATGCGACACGGCAGTGCGCGCGAGCAGCTCGACCGACGGGTCGTTATCGACCTCGTGGCCCTTGAGCATGCCGCAATGCCCATGACTCGTGTACTCGCACAGGCACACGTCGGTGATGCAGTACAGCTCGGGATAGCGCTCCTTGGCAAGACGCACCGCACGCTGCACGATGCCGTCTTCAGCATACGCAGACGATGCGACTTCGTCTTTCACATCGGGGATGCCGAACAACATGTAGCTCGTCACGCCTGCAGCCGCAAGCTCCTCGAGCTTTTCGGGAAAACGATCGAGCGACCAGCGGTACTGGCCGGGCATGGAGGTGATTTCCTCTTTGACGCCCGTGCCCTCGCAGACGAACATCGGGTAGATGAGCGACGACGCATCGGCACGTGTCTCACGCACCATCTTGCGGAGCGCCTCGGTGCCGCGCAGGCGGCGTGAACGTTGTAACAACTCCATACTCGATCCCTCCCTTTCCAAGAGCGTGTCGCAACACGCTCATTCGCGACAATGCGTTTAATCCTGTTGAGCGTATTCTCTCATGATGGCGGCAGCCAAGCTATCCATCGTGGCACGTTCAGACATGAACGTCTGCATGCCGAAATCCTCGGCCGTTGCACGCGTCTTCTCGCCGATGCAAGCGGCGCGGACGAGCGTTGGATCGACATCGGGATGCGCCTCGACGAACGCCTGCACGCCCGATGAGCTGGTGAACGCCACGCAGAAGATCTTGCCTTGCTCGAATTGCCCGGCAAGGTCAATCAAACCACCCTCGAGCGGAACAGTGTCGTACGTAGGCACATCGTTTATATCATGGCCCGCCGCAGTGAGAATCTCCACGAGTTCGGGGTTCCCAATGCGAGCGCGCGGAATGAGGATGCGCGAGTTAGACTCGGCAATTTCGGCAAGCGCCTCGCCGAGCGCTTCGCCTGTGGCTCCTTCAGGCACGAGGTCAGCGAAATAGCCATGCTTGCGCAGCTCGTTTGCCGTTCCCTGCCCGAGCGCTGCAATCTCGCCCGTAAGGAGACGGCAGTCGACCTCAGCTTCAAGCATCTCGTCGAAGAAGATGCGCACGCCCGACGGACTCGTGAAGACAACCCAATCGTAAAGGGCGATGTCTTCGAAAGCGTTCGCCAGCGCCTCGTTGCCCTCGATGGGAACGGTTGCAATTGCCGGCACGTCGAGCACTTCGGCGCCCAACTTTCGAAGCCGGTCCGACATCGTGGAAACGAGTTCTGCCGGACGTGTGACCACAATTTTGCAGCCTTCGAGCGGCAGCTTCTCGTACCACTCGAATTGGTCGGCCAATGCGCACACGCCGCCAACGACGATGATGGCCGGCGCCGCAATCTTCGCTTCGGCAGCCTTTTCGGTCAATGTGGTCACGGTCGCCACGACGCGTCGCTGACCTGCGGTCGTACCCTCTTGCAGGACAGCCGCCGGCATGTCGGGATCCATGCCCGCGTCGAGCAGCCCCTGCATGATGTCGGGAAGCGAACGCACGCCCATGAGGAACACGAGTGTGCCCTTCGTGCGCACGAGCGCCTCGAAGTCGATGTCGTAATCGGTGCCGGCACGCTTATGACCGGTGATGATGTGGAGCGACGACGTGAAATCGCGATGCGTGACCGGGATGCCGTTGTATGCTGGCACGGCAAGCGCCGACGTGATGCCGGGTACCACCTCGAACGGCACACCATGCTCGGAAAGCAGCTCGAGCTCTTCGCCGCCGCGACCGAACATGAACGGATCGCCGCCCTTCAGCCGCACGACCTTGTTGCCCGCGAGCGCCTCATCGAGCAGCACCTGGCTGATCTGCTCCTGACGCATCGTGTGGTTTGCTGCGCGCTTTCCCACGTCGATCGTACGCGCGCCGCGTGGCACGCAGGCAAGCACGCCATCGCCGACGAGCGCGTCGTATACGACCACATCGGCCGCTTGCAGAACTTCGTAGCCCTTGCGCGTGAACAGCCCCGCATCACCGGGGCCTGCGCCGACGAGCCAAACCTTGCCGACCTTAGTCAAGCTCATAGCATCTCTCCTTCACCTGCAAGCAGACGGTCTGCCAAATCGCATGCCAGGGCAACGGCATCTGCCGCCGCACCACGCACGCAACCGCGGCGCGCCTGCTGGTTCTCTTCATCGTAGTAAAGGCCACGAAGCTCGATTGAATCGCCATCGAGCTTTGCGTGTGCTGCAATCGGCGACGAGCAGCCACCATCGAGACGGGCCACGAACGCACGCTCGGCAAGCACTGCTGTTGCAACGTCCGCATCAGCAAAACCGTCGAACAGCTCAGGTGCTGCATCAACGCGTCCTTGGACGGCCAACACACCCTGCGCCGCCGATGGAATGACCTCGTCGACCTCGAGATAGCGCCCGATGCGGTCAGCGAGGCCCATGCGTTTCAGGCCCGCTGCCGCCAACACGAGCGCACCGTAACCGCCCTCGTCGAGCTTGCGCAAACGCGTTTGCAGGTTGCCGCGTACGCTCGCGAACGTCGCTTGCGGGAACAGAGCGCGCAGCTGGATCTCGCGCCGACGCGACGACGTGCCGATGGGTTTCGTCCAGTCAGGCCCGTCCGCCCCTTGGGGGAACACGAGCACATCGCGTGGGTCCTCGCGCTCCGAGAAGCACACGAGCGGCAAATCGTCGGGCACTTCCATGGGAAGGTCCTTGCAGCTGTGCACCGTGTAGTCGCACTCGCCCGCGCGCAATGCTGCGTCGAGTTCCTTCACGAACAGGCCTTTGCCGCCGATTTGGTCGAGCCTGCGATCGAGAATCTTGTCGCCCGTCGTCTTGAACGTGGCAAGGTCGACGTCGCTTCCCGGATGCGTCTCGCGCAGAAAGTCGATGACCATCTGCGCCTGCACCACAGCAAGCTTGCTGTCGCGGCTGCCGATGACGATCTTCATCCCACTCTCCTGTTCAAATAGCCAAAAAGGAACTGCCTTTTTGGCTGCCTCGCGTTTAAAAGTCTTCTTCCTCCATAAGGCTCTCGATGCGAGCCTTCAACTGCCGCACGCGTCGATGGTCCCTGCCGCCAGCGCTGACACCAACAACCATGTTGCCGTTCTGCGCCACACCCGGGAAATAGAAATCGCACTTGTTGCGGTCGCTGCAAATGTTCACCAAGATGCCGCGGCGCTTGCAAGCCTCCCACACCGTGTCGTTGATTTCGGCGCTGTTCGTACAAGCAAACACGATGTCCGCATCATCGAGCAGAGATTCATCGTAAAGACGGTGCTCGAGCTTGATAGCGCCATCGAATGCGATGTGCTCGAGCTCGGGCGAGAACTCGGGAGCATACACGACGAGCTCTCCCACAAAAGGAAGAAGCGTGCGGATACGCCTGAGGGCAATCGTGCCGCCACCGATGAACACCGCCCGCTTGTCGCCCAAATCGACGAAGAGCGGGAAGAACACCGTCGAAGGTGTTTTCGTGTGGCTCAAAATGTCACGGCGATTGAACCAACTCCAGAACTCGCTCATACCCGACGCGAGCAGCCTCTGCGCCGCTTCGATCGCCTGGGCGTTTTCAGATCCGATCTGCGTGGCGAAGCTGTCGATATCGCGCACGACGCACCCGGGAACCTCGCCAATGCTTGGATCGATGTCGTTCGGTATCGCCAAATCAAAGAGGGCAATGGGCTCGTTCGACGTGCGCGCCGCCTCGAATGGCTCGCGCTCGAGTGTGTAATGCGGACTCGTTGTCGCGCTCATTACGATTTTGCAGCTATCGAGGTAATCGTAGCGGCTCTCGTACGGCACGCCCGTGCAACCGAGCGGCACCGAAACGGCGCCATGCGTGTATTGCCTGACTGTGACAAGCACTTTGGCACCGCGTGCAGCGAGCGTCGAAGCAGCAAGGCGACCGTACTCGCCGTTGCCGATAACCATGCATGTCGTGCTCGGAAAATCGACGCCCTCCTCATCGAGGAGGCTCACAGCTTGTTCGACAGCACTCGCATACGCACGCGTGAACCGCACGCCACTCTTGACCTGCTTTGCGGCCGTGATGGCCTGGCGGAACAACACCTCGAGAACGCTGTCGACCACACCGATTTCACGGGCGTAGGCAACGGCCTGCTTCACCTGCGAAACAATCTGGTCTTCCGCTACAATTGCCGAGCGCAATCCACATGCCACGTTGAACAGATGGCTGACAGCTTCGTCCCCGAAACGACACATGAAATAGCGTGCGTAATCGTCTGGTTTGACCATATGCATTTCGCACATGGTTTTCAGCATTGGGTCATCAGGCTGGGGCACACCGTGTTCGTCAACCGAACGCACTGGCGCGTCAACGCCATCGAAACTCGCCCAGAGCTCGGTGCGATTGCATGTGGTAAGTAAAACCACGCCCGTTGCCCCGAGCTTGGCTCGCGCGAGCGCAAGGACGTCTTCACGTACGTCCGCCGGCAGCGAGAACGCCGAGCGTACATCTGCCGATGCCAAGCTGTGATCGGTGCCGATCATGCAAATCAATTCGTCGTGCATCACAATCGCACCTATCCTCGCCTTTCCTTCAATGCCGGGTCATCTGGAGTTCCCTTGCAAATGCGCAAAGAAAACTGTAGTTGCACATGATGGGAGCGCCTGCGCCCGGCTTCGTCCTATCGTTTCCGCCTTTTTTTCAACACGTAGTTCAGTATGCCGCCCACCACAATGACAACCAGCGCGATGTAGAGCACCTTGATAGCCGCTTCCTGCGGAATCGCATCCTTGTCGTCAATCGTCGCCGAGTAGAACGTCAAGTGATACTCGACCTCGACGGGATCGCCCATTGCCGTCGTGTCGGCTATGACATCGATTTCGTCATCCATCTTCGTGATGGGGATGACAAACGTGGAATTGCTACCGTCGTCGGTCTGGTTATCGTAACGTACTTCGTCGACGAGCATGTAGTCATAATACGAACTTGACCACAACAAACGGGCATAAGCGTGGCCATCCTTCACGATGAGCCACGTCGGGGAACTTACAGATGCACGACCGCTGCCGCCGGTCATGTTGACCTCGATGGAGTACTCGCCGTCAGGCATATCGATAGCTACAGCCTCGGAGCCGTCGTCGCGCACAGTAACAGCCGACGTATCCGTCGACGCTGCCGCGCTTGCAGAGCTCGCCTCGACCAGGTCGCCGTACACTGGCGGGTCGAACCTCAACGCGCCATCGGGAAGACTCGCAGCATAGAACATGAGCTTGCGGTCGTACCATTGCTTCTTGCGTTTGCTATAGGCCGCGCAATCGATTTCCTGATCAAGCGCGCTCACGGGAACGGTGAACGTCCACGAGTTGCCATCGAACTCTATGTAATCGCTGGCGGGCGCCGCCGCCGCTTGCTGGGCCGTTCCCATGTAAATGAGCGGATAAGATTTGGAATCGATGCCGATTTGAGCTGTCATCTGGCCATCGCGCACAGTCAGCGTTGCGCTCTTAATTTTGAAGAATGGAGAAGATGACTCTGCCTTAATCTCGTAAACGCCATCGTTGACATCCCTGCTGTCAATGGGCGACATGCCCTCGCGTAGCAACGTCTTCGCCGAAGCCGTCTCGCTATCGGGCGCGACTTTGTTGTGGCCCTCGTCTGCAAACGCAGGAAGCGCAAGCATGCACGACAACACGACGGCAACCAGAATCAACGCCGCCTGCAACAGAGACCGGGTCTCTGTTGCAAAAAGCTTCGTATGTTGGACGGTTCCCGGCACGAAGCTAAACCTCCTCTGCCGAGCGAGCGTGGTCGACGACGAGCTGCTGGAAAGCCGGATACTCGCCAAGACCCTTGAGCACGACTTCCACTTCGAGACCCTGGGACGAAAGCTGGCTTGCCCACGAATCATCGCTGCCCGCCATGTCGTTTCGCGCATGATCGCCGGCAACGATCATGAACGGTGCCAACCGCACGCGCGAAACACCGCTCGCCTCGATGAGGGGAAGTACATCGTCAAATGCAGGCTCACCCTCAACAGTCGCAATGAAGAAGCTGCGCTTGCCAAGCGCACGCAGCTCTGCCTGAACGTCGGTGTAAAGGTCGTTTGAACCGAAGGGCGACCCATGCCCCATGAGAAGCAGCGCTTTGCCGTC